>JACQDO010000053.1 GCA_016201085.1 Hyphomicrobiales bacterium
GGCAAGGTGCTGACCGGCGGCGTCGACGCCAACGCGCTGCAGCGGCCGAAGCGCTTCTTCGGCGCCGCGCGCAACATCGAGGAAGGCGGCTCGCTCACCATCATCGCCACCGCGCTGATCGATACCGGCAGCCGCATGGACGAAGTGATTTTCGAAGAGTTCAAGGGCACCGGCAATTCAGAGCTTATCCTTGACCGCAAGGTGGCCGACAAGCGCACCTTCCCGGCCATCGATATCACCCGCTCCGGCACGCGCAAGGAAGAGCTGCTCACCGAGCCGGCCGTGCTCAAGAAGATGTACGTGCTGCGCCGCATCCTCAATCCGATGGGCACCATGGACGCCATCGACTTCCTGCTCGACAAGCTGCGCAACACCAAGAACAATAGCGAGTTCTTCGAGTCGATGAATACGTAACCGTTGCCGCTTGCACGCTTCCCCTCTCCCCTTGTGGGAGAGGGTGGCGCACGCGGAGCGAATGCGAGCGGGCGCCGGGTGAGGGGTCAGTGCCTCACGAGACTCCAGACCCCTCACCCGCCTCGCTCATGCTGACGCATTCGCTCGGCACCCTCTCCCACAAGGGGAGAGGGGAACAGTGATAATTGCGACACCCGCGACCGCGGCCACCGAACTGGCGCAGCCGGATCATGAGGTTGTCAGCTATCACGGCGTATCGTTCCCCAAGGCCATCGGCGACGCTCGGCGATTGGCGGCGCAGGATGCAGAGGCGGCCGGGTCTGGCGCGGGCTTCGAGGCGGCCTATAGCCATGGCAGCGCAGTCACCACCGTCAAGATTTACAAATGGACGCAGGCGAGAGTGCCCGACGATTTGCGCGGTCCCGTCGTCACACGCGAGTTCAACAGCTTCAAGCACGCGATCTTGTCGACGCGCTCGGCGGGTCAGGAAGTGCGGCCGGGGCGGGAATTCACCGTCTCCGACGGCCGCGATGTGCCGCGCCTGGTCTGCGCACCCTATGTCATGGCGCAAGGCCACATGAGCGTCCCGGATTACCAGGTGAACTTTCAGCGGGATTACATCGTTTGCCTCGGAGCCGTGAACGGCGAATTCATCAAGACCGGGTCACGTGTCGATCATCTGAACTATTCGGTCACCGAGGCTCGGCGTTTTCTCGACTCATTGGCGAGACATGTCTGGAAATAAACCGAGGTGATAGCAATGACGCGCTTCTTGAGACGTATCGCCGTTTTTATCCTGGCAGCCGGGGTTGCGATCGCCGTCCCGGGCGCCGGTCGCGCGCAATCGGACAATCAGCCCATCGTTTATCATGGCGTCGAATTCCCGGCGCAATTCGCCGAAGGTCAGCGCATCAGTACGCGCGATTACGAACCGACCAATCCCGGTCTCGGCTTCAGCGCCGGTTATCGCCACCGCGGCGCGGTTTCCACCGTCTATATTTACGATGCCAAAGTGAGCCCGATCCCGGACGACATCCGGGCGCCGGTTGTCCTCCAGCAATTCGAGCAGGCCAAGGGCGATATCCGCCGGGGACAACCCGAGGGCGCCATCCTCACCAGCAAGGGTGCCTTCGTTATTGCCGACGCGAACGGTCGATCGCGGCTGGCCTGCGAGGGCTTCAGTCTCAAGCGCAGCAGCGCGGACCGGCCGTTCGATACCTATCTATGTCTTGGCGTCGCCAACAAGAAATTTTTCAAGGTGCGCACGACCATGCCGCAGGACGAGGCTTCGCAGCGTGAAGTGCGGCGCTTCGTCGGCGCTTGGGCCGCGAAGCTGTGGAAATAAGCGGAAGGCTTCGAAGCGATGAAGCCATAACTATGGCCGTCGTCCCCGCGGAGGCGGGGACCCAGTACACGGTGTCCTCTCGATAGGCTGCGGAGTACTGGGTCCCGGCTCGCGCTCGCTTGGTCGGGACGATAGCCGTTAATGCATCTCCATCACGGCTGTCGCAATGTTCTCTGGCTCCGTCACCGGCAACGAACAGCGTTCGCCGACGCATACGAAGGCGGCGCTGCCTGACACCGCCTTGAGCTTGTCCTGCGCCGGATGCGTCGGCGGCAGCACTGAGGCGTCGCGCGCGCGCAACACGATGCGCTCGGTGAACGGCAGCTTGAGCGCGGCCTGCGCGAAACGATTCGCCTCCGGTCCGGTGCAGACGATCTCGGCGACGCGCAGGCGCAAGTCGAGCGCGTTGAGCAGTGCGACATGGCCGAACAGATTTTGCCCGGCCGCCGACAATATGCCTTCGATCAGCCGGTCGGCCTTGGTCCGCCATTGATCGCCGGTGAGCACGGCGAGCCGCACGAGATTCTGCGCCGCCACCGCGTTGGGGTTGGGCGTGGCGTCGTCCAGCGTGGAATGCGGCCGCAGCAGCAGATCGGAGGCGTCGTCGGCCGAAAGATAATAGCCGCCGCTGTCGGGATCGGCGTAGTGCGCATCGAGCGCACGCTGCCAGGTCAGCGCGCGGTCGAGGTAGCCGCGCTCGCCCGTCGCCTCATGCAGCGCCAGCGCGGCGCGGATCATGGCGGCGAAATCGCTGGCCAGGCCCGGAAACAGCAGTCGACCCGCGCGCCAGGAATGGCCGAGGCGTTGTTGGTTATTTGCGCCCTTCGTCATGCTGCGCGCGATGAAATCGAAGGCGCGTTTGGCCATCTCAAGCCAGGCCGGCTCGTCGAACGCGAGGCCGGCATTGACCAGGCCTGCGATCATCAGCCCGTTCCAGTCGGCCAGCACCTTGTCGTCGAGCCCGGGCCGCACGCGCGCCGCGCGCGCATCGAGCAGGATGGCGCGCAGCGCCGTCAATCTTGCCTCCTCGGCCGGGCCGCGTTCGACGCTGTGCAGCCGGTTGAGGATGTTGTGGCCCTCGAAATTGCCGGCTTGGCTCACGTCGTAATGACGCGCGAAGAAGCCGCCCGCTTCCGGGCCGATCAGCTCGATGATCTCATTCGCCGACCAGACATAGAACTTGCCCTCCTCGCCCTCGCTGTCGGCATCGAGCGAAGCGGCAAAGGCTACCTCGCCTGTCACCATCTCGCGCGCAAGCCAGCCGACCGTCTCGCGCGCGCGCTGGGCAAACAACGGATTGCCGTCGCGTTGAAACGCGAGCGCCAGCAATTCCAACAGTTGCGCATTGTCGTACAGCATCTTCTCGAAATGCGGCACCAGCCAGCGTTCGTCGACCGAATAGCGCGAATAGCCGCCGCCGAGATGATCGTAGATGCCGCCTTCGCTCATGCGTTCCAGCGTGTGTTCGACCGTCTCGAAGAAACGCTTGTCGCCACTGCGCAGGCCGGCGCGCCAGAGCATTTCCATGATGGCCGGCTGCGGAAACTTGGGCGCGCCGCGCAGGCCGCCGTGCACCGAATCGAAAGCATTGCCGATCTGACGGGCGGCGCCGTCGAGCTCGTTGAGCCCAATGGTCACCTTGCCGGCCGGTCGTGCCTTGGAGGCCAAGCGCGCCAGCAGCGCCGCGCGGTTCTGCTCGATCTTGCCCGGCTCCTCGCGGAATAGGCGCGACACTTCGCGCAATATGTCGCCGAAGGCCGGCCGCCCGTATTGCGACTGCTTGGGGAAATACGTGCCGCCCCACACCGGCTCTCCTTTGGGTGTGAGAAACATGGTGAGCGGCCAGCCGCCCTGCTCGCCCAGCATGTGCAGCGCGTTCATGTAGATCTGGTCGATGTCGGGCCGCTCCTCGCGGTCGACCTTGATGTTGACGAACAGCTCGTTCATGAGGCGCGCGGTAGCGTCGTCCTCGAACGACTCGTGCGCCATCACGTGGCACCAGTGGCAGGCGGCATAGCCGACCGAGAGCAAAATCGGCCGGTTGCTGCGCTTGGCCTCCGCCAGCGCCTCCGGCCCCCACTGCCACCAGTCGACCGGATTGTGCTTGTGCTGCAGCAGATAGGGCGAGGTCGCCGCGGCAAGGCGGTTGGTGTGGGCGCCGCTGGCGGAGGAAGTCATGGGTTAAAACAACGCCTTGCTGGCGAGGGCGGCGCCTTCGACCAGGGCCTTGAGTTTGGCCCACGCGATCTGCGGGTGGGTGCGGCCACCGAAGCCGCAATCGGTGCCGGCAATGATGTTCTCGCGGCCGACCAGCTTGGCGAAGCGCTGGATGCGCTGCGCCACCAGATGCGGATGCTCCACGACGTCGGTCGAGTGGGTGACGATGCCAGGGATCAGGATTTTGCCCTCAGGCAGCTTGACGTCCTCCCACACGGCATATTCGTGCTCGTGGCGGGCATTGGCCGCTTCGATCAGATAGGCCTTGGCCTTCACCTTGAGCATGATGTCGACGATATGGATGAGTTCGAGATCGTGGGCATGCGGCCCATGCCAGCTGCCCCAGCACAGGTGATAGCGGATCTGCTCCTCGGGAATGTTGGCCAGCGCGTGATTGAGCGCTTCGACACGCAACGCCGAGCGTTTGCGGAATGCCTCTAGCCCCATCGCGATGCCGATGCGGTCCCACAGCGCCGGCAACCAGGCATCGTCGACTTGCAGGATGAAACCTGCCTTGGCGATCGCCTCGTATTCCACTTTCATCGCTTCGGCGATGGCGAACACATATTCTTCGTCGGTTTTGTAGAATTCGTTGCGGCGATAGACCTCGAGGCTGGCGGGCGCCGTCGCGGTGAGGAACGAATCCTCGGGCGGCAGGGCTGCGCGCGCCACCTCGATCTGCCATTGCAGCGCGTCGCGGCCCTTGTAGGTTACTGGACCGGTGCAGACGTAAGTTTGCCGGCGCGTCGCGATCTGCGCGCCGGGGAGATAGAACAGCGTGCCGCGTTCGGCGGCGTAGGCGTAGAAATCGGCGAACTCCTCGCGGTCCTTGCCCTGCTGGATCAGCGGCTTTTCGCCGGAGGGCGGGCGCGCCTCGTAGCCGCCGAAACGCTCCTCCATGTAGCCCAGCCAGTCGCCGCCCTTGCTGTATTCGCCCTCATTGACGATATCGAGCCCGAGCTCCCGCTGCTTTCCGACCACGGCGGCCGCCTGGGCGCGTATCGCCTGCTCATAGCCCGGCGCGGTCTTATCGGGCGGCGCCAGATACGGCAGGCTGCCGACATGCGTGGTCAGAATTCGGTCGGTGCTGCGTCTCATCTTAACTTTCTTGCCAAACCGCAGGCGCGCCTATGGCAAAATCGCGAAGGCGCGCGCCGGGAAGCCCAGCCCCTTCTTCACCTTCGGCCAGCTCACCACGATGAGCGCGCCCTTCGCCGGCACCTTGTCGAGATTGGCCATGACCTCGATCTGGTAATGGCCCTTCTGCAACAGCCAAGTCTCCGAATCCATCTTGTCGGTGATGTCGGTGTCGAGCGACTCATGCCCGGTGGCGGTGACGCCACGCTGCGCGTACAGGAACTTGATGGTCTCGAACGCCCAGGCCGGGAACGGCGCGCGCTTGAAGCGCTCCGGGTTCTTGTCGAAGTCCTTGTACATGTCGGTGCGCAGCGCCACGAAACTGCCGCGCGGCACGCGGCCGTTCTTCTTCTCCCAGGCCTTGAGGTCGGCGACCGAGAAGGCGTGGTTCTCCTCTTTTTTCTGATACGGCGTGTTGTCGAGCACGATCAGCGGCAGCATCATCTGCCTGCGCGGGATCTCGTCCAGGGTGATGCCGTTCTCGGAGAAA
>JACQDO010000244.1 GCA_016201085.1 Hyphomicrobiales bacterium
CCTGGTGCCGCGGCTGGTGACCGGCCAGTTCGACCCGATGCGCGACCGCGCGGTGTGGCCCTCGACCGGCAACTACTGCCGGGGCGGCGTCGCCATTTCGCGCATCCTCGGCTGCCGCGGCACCGCCGTGCTGCCGGAGAACATGAGTCGCGAGCGGTTCGACTGGCTCGATCGATGGGTGGCCGACCCGTCCGACATCGTTCGCACGCCCGGCTCGGAAAGCAACGTCAAGGAAATCTACGACACCTGCGCCGCGCTCGATCGCGATCCGACCAACATCATCTTCAATCAGTTCTGCGAGTTCGGGAACTACCTCATCCACCGCGTCTGCACCGGCGCGGCGATGGAAAAGCTGTTCGGCGCGCTCGCAAAAGGCCGCCCCGGCGCCAAGCTCGCCGCCTACGTCTCCGCCTCGGGATCGAGCGGCACGCTGGCCGCCGGCGATCACCTGAAGGAAAAGCTCGGCGCGCGCATTGTCGTCGTGGAAGCGGCCGAATGTCCGACCCTGCTCTACAACGGCTTCGGCGAGCACAACATCCAGGGCATCGGCGACAAGCACGTCCCCTACATCCACAACGTGATGAATACCGACGTGGTGACCGGCGTCAGCGATCACGCCACCGACACGCTGCTGGTGCTGTTCAACACCGAGATCGGGCGGAAATATCTGGTCGAGCGCCGCGGCATCGATGCCAAGTTGGTCGCTCAGCTCGCCAATTTCGGGCTGTCGTCACTGTGCAACATGCTGGCGGCGATCAAGACCGCCAAATATTACGATCTCGGGCCCGAGGACGTCATTCTCACCGTCGCGACCGACGGCGCCGCCATGTATGGCAGCGAGATCGACAAGGCGGTCGTGCGCTATTTCGGCAACCGCTTCGATGCGGTGGCGGCCGGCGAGACCTGGGGCCGCGCTTTGGCTGGCGCCGGCACCGATCATCTCATCGAAATGACCCAGATCGATCGCCGCCGCGTGTTCAACCTCGGCTACTTCACCTGGGTGGAGCAGCAGGGCGTGTCGGTCGAGGAATTTAACGCGCGCGCCAAACAGTCCTTCTGGGACGGCCTGCTGGAACTGGTTCCGGCCTGGGACGCCATGATCGGCGAGTTTAACGCCAAGAGCGGCGCCGGCAAGAAACGCGGTCTGTGAGCGTGACGATGCACTTTCGCTGTCATGGCTGCGGTGCGACGGTCGATGCGGCCCGGCTATGGCCGTTCCGCTGCCCGCAGGCACGCACGGGCGACGACATCGATCATGTGCTGATGGCGGAGCCGCCCGACGCGGCATTTCCGCGCGGCGCCGAGCAAAATCCCTTCCTGCGCTATCGGACGCCGCTGTCGCCCTATCGACTCGCCCGCGCCGCCGGTCTTTCCGATGCGGCCTGGAGCGAGATCGTGGCGGAACTGGATGCGGCGCTGGTCGCCGTCGACGGCCGCGGCTTCCGCATCACGCCGATGAGCGAACAGACGCGTTTGGCGGCGGCGCTCGGAATGAAAGATTCGCTGTGGGTCAAGGACGAGACCGGAAATGTGTCCGGCTCGCACAAGGCGCGCCACCTCATGGGGGTGATGCTCTATCTACGCGTGCTGGAGGTCGCCAAATTGCCGGCCGGCCACGCATTGCGTTCGCGCCGCCTCGCCATCGCCTCCTGCGGCAATGCCGCGCTCGCCGCGGCCGTGATCGCGCGCGCCGCCGACTGGCCGCTCGATGTATTCATTCCGCCCGATGCCGGCGCGGCGGTGAAGCAATCCCTGCAAAATCTCGGCGCGCGCATCACCGTTTGCGAACGCCGCGCCGGCGAGACCGGCGATCCTTGCGTGCTGCGCTTTCGCGAGTCGGTGGCGCAAGGCGCCATTCCCTTCGGCGTGCAGGGAACCGAAAATGGGCTCGCGGTCGAGGGCGCTCACACCCTCGCCTTCGAGATGGCGGAGGAATTTGGCCGCATCGGCATCGCGCCCGATGCACTGTTCGTGCAGGTGGGAGGCGGCGCGCTGGCGAGCGCTTTGGCGCAGGGGTTTGCGCTGGCGTACGCACGCGGCGTGCTGGCCAAGATGCCCAAGTTGATCGCGGTGCAGACCGCAAGCTGCGCGCCGCTGGCGCGCGCCTGGAACAAACTGGACGGCCTCGATCTCACTGAAGCGGCGCGCCATCGCTCCCGCTTCATGTGGCCCTGGGAGACGCCGCCGGCGAGCCTCGCCAGCGGCATTCTTGACTACGAGACCTACGACTGGTGGGCGGTGGCCGAAGGCATGCGCGCCAGCGGCGGACGGCCCGTGGTCGTGGATGAAAACACCATCGCCCGCGCGCATGATCTCGCACACCGGCTCACCGGCATTAATGCGTCGGCGACCGGCACGGCCGGCCTTGCCGGTGCCCTCGGCCTGGCGGGTAACCAGGGGTCGATTGCATTGATCTTCTCCGGGGTCGAGCGTTAAGTGCGCGTATGTCGGTGAGGAAATATGGTTGAGCTCACTCCGGTTCCGTTTGCAGTGCTGGCGACCCGCCTGTTTCGCGAGCTTGCTCTGAAGAAGACGGCCTTCGACCTGCCGGTGGCGCGGTTTTTTCAAGGGGCCGCGACCGACCTGTCCATCGCCGTGCACGGTCGGCGCGCCTCGACCCCGTTCGGGCCTGCCGCCGGGCCGCACACCCAGCTCGCCCAGAACATCGTGCTGTCCTGGCTGGCGGGCGGCCGCGTCATCGAGCTCAAGACGGTGCAGATCAAGGACGATCTCGTCATTCCGCGCCCCTGCATCGATATGCAGACCATCGGCTTCAACGTCGAATGGTCGCAGGAACTCAGCCTCGATCAGTCGCTGGAGGAATACGTCAAAGCCTCGATGCTGATCGATATGCTGAAGGCCTCCGGCTGGGCGCCGGGCTGCGGCGACAGCGTGTTCGACATGAGCGTCGGTTACGATCTCGCCGGCATCCGCTCGACACGCATGCGCGCCTTCATGGCCGGCCTGATGGATGCAACGGCGGTCGTCGCCCGGCTGCGCGAGCAGATCCCAAGCTCGCTCGCTCACCTGCGCGATACGCCGTTCACGACGCGCATTTCCGATACCGTCACGTTGTCCACCTTCCACGGCTGCCCGCCGCAGGAGATCGAGGCCATCGCCGCGTTCCTGCTGCAGGAGGTGGGGCTGCATGTCGTGGTCAAGCTCAATCCGACTTTGCTCGGCCATGCGCAGGTGACGGAAATTCTGCACGAGCGGCTGGGCTATCGCGAACTCGACATACCGGCGACCGCGTTCGAGAAAGACGCCACCTGGGAGCAGGTGACGGGCTTCGTCGACCGACTGGGCGCCCTGGCGCAATCGCTCGGCTGCGGCTTCGGCGTCAAATTTTCCAATACTTTGCTGGTCCGCAATCACAAGAACTTTTTTCCGGCAAGTGAAAAGGAAATGTACCTCTCCGGTCCGCCTTTGCACGTGCTGGCGATGCTGCTGGTACGCCACTTCCGCCAAATATACGGCGACCGCTTCCCCGTCTCGTTTTCCGGCGGCATCGACGCCGGGAATTTCGCCGACGCGGTGGCGCTCGGGCTCAAACCGGTCAGCGTGTGCTCGGACCTGTTGAAGAGCGGCGCCTATTCCGGTTATGCGCGCGGCGCGCGCTATCTCGTCAATCTCGGCAAGCGCATGAAAGCCGTGAACGCCGCCGACATCGACCAGTTCGTCATCAAAGCCTATGGCCATGCGCAGGCCGCACTCGACGGTCTCGCGCTGCCGGCGGAGCGGGCGAGCGCCTGCCGCGCCGCTCTGGCGCAAAACGGGGATTTGCGCGCGGCTGCGGGCGATGCGTTCGCCGCCTGGGTCTCGGCCGTCCGCCTCCGCAACACCGAAAGCTATGTCGAGCGGATGCTGGCCGATCCACGCTACGCCGCCGCTCACAACGCCACGCCGCCGAAGAAGATGGGCACGCGGTTGACGCTGTTTGATTGTCTCACCTGCGACAAGTGCATTCCCGTCTGCCCCAACGACGCGAACTTCGTCTTGGCTATTCCCAAGGGCCAACTGGCAATGGAGCGCCTGGTACCGAACGGCGCCGGATGGAGAACCGAGGCGGCCGGGACGATCGCACTCGACAAGCCATGGCAGATCGGTGTGTTCGCCGACGCCTGCAACGAATGCGGTAATTGCGATGTGTTCTGCCCCGAAGATGGCGCGCCGTATCTCAGCAAGCCGCTGTTTTTCGGCAGCGTCGCCGCATGGGCGGATACGCCCGAGCGCGACGGCTTCGCCTTCGAATGGCTGGGTAAGACGCTGCGCATGCACGGCCGCATGAACGGACGGACAGCCTCAGTCGAAACAAACGACCAAAGTCTACGTTATCGCGGCGAGGGATTCGATCTCCATCTAGATCCCGCCGATCCCGCCGGCACTGCCAAAGGCCGCAGCGACGGCCCGGTCGATCTCAC
>JACQDO010000261.1 GCA_016201085.1 Hyphomicrobiales bacterium
CTCACCCGCCCTCGCTCGGCTTCGCCTCCGCTCGGGCACCCTCTCCCACAAGGGGCGCGGGGGCAGCGAGCAAGCGTCGCCGCCAGAACACTACCCCTCAATCTTCGAGAAATCCGCCACCGTGCGGGTGGCCGCGCGGATTTCGTTGAGCAGCTTGAGGCGGTTTTCGCGCAAGCCCGCGTCGTCGACATTGACGGTGACCTTGTCGAAGAAGGCGTCGACCGTGGGGCGCAAGCTCGCCATCGCGCTCATGGCGCCGGCGAAGTCCTCCTTGGCGACCGCGGCGGAGGCTTCTTTCTTCGCGATAGTGATGGCCTCGGCCAACGCTTTCTCTTCCCGATCGGCCAGCCGCTTGGCATCGGGCGCGCCTGAATAGCTCTTGCCGTCCTTCTTCTCCTCGATGCGCAGGATGTTGGAGGCGCGCTTGACGCCGGCCAGTAGGTTCTTGCCGTCGTCGGTTTCGAGGAATTTCGCCAAGGCCTCGACCCGGCGCACGATCATCAGCAGATCGTCCTGGCCTTCAAGCGAGAACACCGCGTCGACCAGATCGTGACGCGCGCCCTGCTCGCGCAACTGCACCTTCAGCCGGTCGGCGAAGAAGACGAGCAAATCGTGCGACTGCCTTAAATGGGAATGCGCCTGCACCAGCACCGGCCCGGTCACCCGCTGGCTCTTCTGCGACACCAGAACTTCAAGCTTCATCGCCAATTCGATATCGGTCGCGCTCAACTCCACGATCTGCTCTTGCAGCGGGTGCAGCGCGTGGATCGCCTCGGCCAGCGCCTCGTCGCGGCGAACCGCGCCGAAGTGATGCCAGAGCTGCAAACGTAGCGGCAGCCGCAATTGGTTCTCGATGACGATGCGGATTACGCCCAAGGCGGCGCGGCGCAGAGCATAAGGGTCCTTCGAGCCGGTCGGCTTCTCGTCGATCGCCCAGAACCCGACCAGCGTGTCGAGCTTGTCGGCAAGCGCCACGGCAATCGACACCGGATCGCCCGGCACCAGGTCGTCCGGCCCTTTCGGCTTGTAGTGGTCTTCGCAGGCGTGCGCGACCGCCTCGTCCTCGCCCTGCGCCTCGGCGTAGTATTTCCCCATGAGGCCTTGCAGCTCGGGGAATTCACCGACCACCTCGGTGAGCAGATCGGCCTTGCACAGCAGCGCGGCGCGTTCGGCTTTCTCGGCATCGGCGCCAACCAGCGGCGCCAATTGGCCGGCGAGCGCCACGATGCGGGCGATGCGCTCGGCCTGCGTACCGAGTTTCTCGTGAAACACGATGCCGCCGAATTTCGGCAGCCGGTCTTCCAGCCGCGTCTTCAGATCGGTGTCGTAGAAAAACTTGGCGTCGCTCAATCGCGCACGGATGACGCGCTCGTTGCCGGCGACGATCGCCTTGCCGTGGTCGCTCGCCTCGATATTGGCGACCATGATGAATTTGTTGGTGAGCTTGGCGCTCTGCGGATCGCGCAGCACGAAGCATTTCTGGTTGTTGCGGATGGTGGCGCGGATCACCTCGGGGGGAATCGCGAGATAGGCCGCATCGAACGAGCCCATCAGCACCACCGGCCATTCCACCAAGCCGGCGACTTCGGCCTGCAGGCCGGCGTCTTCCACCAGCTCGAAGCCTTGCGCAAACGCCAGATTCTTGGCGTCGGCGTGGATCGTGTCGGCGCGGCGCGCGGCATCGAGCACCACCTTGGCCTTCTCCAGGCTGGCGACATAATCGTCGAAACGGCGCACTTTGATAGCGCCCGGCGCCATGAAGCGATGGCCGCACGTTTCGTTGCCGGATTTGATGTTGCCAACCTCAAACTGCACAATTTCGGGCTCTTCGGTCTCTGGACCGAAGGTCGCAACAATTGAATGCAGCGGCCGTACCCAGCGGATCCAATCGTGCGCGATAAGCGGCTGTCCCGCCTCGCTAATTAATTGATCGCCACTTTGCGTCGTAAGTCCCACTATCTTTGGCGCACCCCAACGCATCGACTTCGGCCACGGGAAGCCGCGCACCACTTCGGGGATCATGTCGCCGATCACCTCGAGCGCGGTCCGGCCCGCCTTCTCGATCACCGCCACGTAGAAGTCGCCCTTCTTGTCGGGCTGTACCTTGGCTTCGCTGATCGATTTCAGGCCGGCGGCCTTGAGAAAACCCGCAATGGCATTCTCGGGCGCGCCGACGCGCGGGCCCTTCTTCTCTTCCTTGATATCGGGTTGCCGCGCCAGCACGCCGTGCACCGACAGCGCCAGCCGGCGTGGTGTGGCGAAGGCCTTGGCGCCCTCGTAGGTGAGGCCCGCCGCCACCAGCCGGTCGGTGATGAGCTTGCGCAAATCCTCGGCGGCGCGCGCCTGCATGCGTGCGGGGATTTCTTCGGACAGGAATTCGAGCAGGAGGTCGGGCATGGATCAGGCTTTGATGTCGGCGGTGCGCGCGATGGTGGCGAAGCGGTCGGCCAGTTCCGCCAGCGCGGTGCGATGCAGTTGCGCGGCCGGGATATCCGCTCCGCCGAGCGGATCGGGCAGCGCACGCGTCGCCGCCGCGTCGGATACCACGGTGGTACTGTAACCGTGATCGAGCGCGGAACGCGCGGTCGCGCTCACGCACATATGCGTCATGAATCCGGCAAGCACCAGCGACTTGCGCCCGGTCGCCTGCAAGGCGGCGTGCAGATCGGTCTTGCTGAAGGAATTCGGCAGCGGCTTTTCGATTACCGTCTCGCCGCTCGCGGCCGCGGCCGGCGGCGCGATCCTGAAAGCGTCGCCGGCGGGATCGAACAGGCCGCCCGTGCGGCCGCGCTGGACAATGTGGATGATGGGCGCGCCAGCCGCGCGCGCGGCCTTCAGCAGGCTCGCGATATTGGCGAGCGCCGCCGCGACGCCGTCGAGCGGCAGCTTGCCGGAAACATATTCGTTCTGCGCGTCGATGATGACGAGCGCCGCCTCCGAAAGCTTCGCGGGCACAGGATTCGCGCCCGCCATCTGCAATAAAGTCTTTGCCGCGCTCATGCCCCACCGCCCTCGGTCGCGAGCCATGCCGCGCCGCAGGCCTTGGCCAGTTCGCGCACGCGCAAAATATAGCCTTGCCGTTCGGTCACCGAGATCACGCCGCGCGCATCGAGCAGATTGAACACGTGCGAGGCCTTGATGCACTGGTCGTAGGCCGGCAGCGCCATCAGGTGGCGCTTGTGCTCATCGTCGGCCCAGCCGGCGTCGAGATATTTCTTGCAGGCCGCCTCCGCCATCTTGAACTGCTCGAACAGCATGGCGGTGTCGGCGTGTTCGAAATTGTGCCGGGAGTATTCCCGCTCGGCTTGCAGGAACACGTCGCCGTAGGTCACCTTCTTGTCGTCGTCGCGGCCGTTGAAATTCAGGTCGTAGACGCGCTCGACGCCCTGCACATACATGGCCAGCCGCTCGAGCCCGTAAGTGAGCTCGCCGGCGACCGGCGCGCATTCGAAACCGGCGACCTGCTGGAAATAGGTGAACTGCGACACTTCCATGCCGTCGCACCAGCACTCCCAGCCCAGCCCCCAGGCGCCCAATGTCGGGCTTTCCCAATCGTCCTCGACGAAGCGCACGTCGTGTACGTTCGCATCGATGCCGATGGCCTTGAGCGAATTGAGATAGAGCTGCTGGATATCGGACGGCGACGGCTTCAGGATTACCTGGAATTGGTAATAGTGCTGCAGCCGGTTGGGGTTCTCGCCATAGCGGCCGTCCTTCGGCCGGCGCGAGGGCTGCACGTAAGCGGCGTTCCAAGGCTTCGGCCCGAGCGCGCGCAGCGTGGTGGCCGGATGGAAGGTGCCGGCGCCGACCTCCATGTCATAGGGCTGCAGGATGACGCAGCCTTGGGCCGCCCAATATTGTTGCAGTGCAAGAATGAGCCCCTGGAATGACCGCGCCGGGTCCAGGTAGTCCTGACGCTGGCGTGGCGTGGCAAGAGGATTGGCTTCGGCCATCGTCTAATTACTGATTTTTAAGCGTGAAAAGTGGCCGGACCCTATCGGCGGCCCCGGAGGGGGTCAAGTCAGACCCCGATAACCATCGAACTTTACGCGATCTTGAACCGAAACTGCTACGCCAGCGACCAATAAAAACAAAAGGGATTGCCGCAAGGAGGCGAACATGCTGGCTTTTCAACTGATCGGATTGGCGTTTGTGACCCTGTTCTTGGGCGCGATGGTGACGGGCAAGCAGAGCTTCGGCCGCTAAACCCACTGCCGGTTCAAGTCTTACAAATCCTGACAGCCTAAGGCCGATATTCGCCGGTGCGCGGATCGCGCCGCAAAGTCGGGCGAATTTCCTGATCCGCAATCGGCACCCGCACGCGCTTGGCGTTATCGAGTTCTTCGTTGATGCGGCGCGCTTCCTTGACCACCCAATGCACGACCATGGCGCCGCCCAGCGCGACGAACGACCATTTCACCAGCGGCGACAGCAGAATGGGTGGCATCGGAGCCTCCAGTCAGGTTCAGCCGATATAAGCTCGCCCTCGAACAAGGCATTTTCGGGGCTATGATCGGCTGCCCGCTCGCTCACCGATGAATTATGCTGGCCGGCGGGGGTTCTATGAGAGGCAAACCCTGACCAGGCCGTCAGCAGAACGGCCAGTCCGCCAGGCGGGAGGAAATCAATGACGTTGGTAGGCAATTCGAAATGGGCTTTCGCTGCACTGGCGGTCGCGGCGCTGACATGGCTGGCGCCGGTGCAGCGCGCCGAAGCGCAATCTTGGCCGAACCGGCCGGTGCGTTTCATCATCACGCTCGGCCCCGGCAGCGGCGTCGATCTCGGCGCACGGTTGTTCGCCGACAAGCTGTCGGCCAAATGGGGCCAGCCGGTGGTGGTGGAAAATCGCCCGGGCGGCGACGGCATGGTCGCCATTACCAGCTTCCTCGGCGCGCATGACGATCACACGCTGCTGGTGGCGCCGGTCGCCTCGTTCACCGCGCATCCTTATTTCCACGACAAGCTGCCTTACGACCCGAACGAGATGATCCCGGTCGCGCGCATCTCCAAGACCGTGCTCGCGGTCAGCGTGCCGGCCTCGCTTGGCGTCAATTCGATGAAGGAGCTGGAGGCGCTGGCGCGCGCCAAGCCCGGCCAGTTGAACTGGACCACCGCCACCGGCTTCACCGATTTCGTGTTCGCCGGCTTCCTGCACACGGTCGGGCTGAAGATGGCGAAGGTGCCTTATAAGAATCCCGCCGGCGCCGCCAGCGATCTCGTCGCCGGCACGATTCAGGTCTACATGCCGGCCTATGCCATCGTGCGTCCGCAAGTGGAAGCCGGAAAGGTGAAGGCGCTGGCCGTCACCAACCACGAGCGCGTCCCGATGCTGCCCGAGGTACCCACCGTGCAGGAAGCCGGCTACCCCTCGCTCAATTTCGACGGGCTGGTCGGGCTGTTCTCGACCCGCGAATTGTCCGAGGACGCGCGCGGCAAGATCGCCGCCGATATCGCGGCTGTCGCCGGCGATCCCGACATCGTGAAAAAGATGAACGCGACGGCGCAGATCGTTGCCCCCGGTAACGGCAAGGAATTTGCCGAGTCGATCGCGCAGCAAAAGGCGCAGGTGGCGGCGGTGGCCAAGCTGTTCGGCAACAAGCCGGTGCAGTGATTTTTCACGTCATTCCGGACGCCGCGTAAGCGGAGATCCGGAATCCAGAAACGTGCACAGAATATGCATCTGGATTCCTGGTTCGCGGGCCAACTAAAGCCCGCGCCCCGGAATGACCAATGCTAAAACCCGTACCGCCCCCAGATGGCGCGCGCTTCCAGCGTCGACAGCGCTTCGTCGGTCAGGCCCGGGCGATCGAGTAACGCGTTGAGCGTTACACCCGGCTGCTTGCGACCGAGCAAGCCGCGCTCGGCCGAAATCAGCGGCGTGCGCACCTTCTCGCCGTAACGCGCGCGCAGCGTTGTGCGCAGATCGCCGAGCGCATCGGCGAGGCCAAGCTCGATGGCTTTCGGCGCGGTCCAGAATTCGCCGGAGAACAGCAGCTTGTCGGCGCCCTTGAGCCGGTCGCCGCGCCGCTCCCTCACCAGCGCGATGAACTGCTCGTGGATATCCTTCTGGATCGCCTTGTAGCGTTTCACGTCTTCGGGTTTTTCCGGCAGGAACGGATCGAGCATCGCCTTGCGCTCGCCCGAGGTGTAGAGCCGGCGCTCGATGCCGAGCTTATCCATCAGCTTGGGGAAACCGAACGAACCGCCGACCACGCCGATCGAGCCGACCAGCGAATAGGGATCGCAAATAATCTCGTCGGCGGCGCAGGCCAGCATGTAGCCGCCGGAAGCGCCGACATCTTCGATGAAGGCGAGCACCGGGATTTTCTTCTCCGCCGCCAGATCGCGGATGCGGCGGTGGATCAGATGCGACTGCGCCGGCGAGCCGCCGGGCGAATTGACGATCAGCGCCACCGCGCGCGCGTTACGCACGCCGAAGGCGCGTTCGAGCGAGCGCGCCAACGTCGACAGCATCAGCCCCGGCCGCAACGGCGTGCTGACGCCGATGACGCCGGTCAGCCGCACCACCGGCACCACCGGGATATCGGTGCGCAAGCGCGCCGGCAGCAGCCAGAGCAGGCGGTCGGCGAGGCGGCGAAACGTCGAGGGTTGTGTGGCGTGCGGCATACGCGCCAGTTAGCAAGCCAGCGAAAGCGAAGTCAAAGGTATAGCGCGGCGGCGCTCGCGATCATGTGATCCGGCGACGGCGAAATGTGATGCGGAATTAATCGCAAGTTCTTCAGTTTGCCCATTTTCTAACGTTGGCATGTGCATTGCAAAGCTGACGGTAGCCACAACGAGGTGGCGTTCAATAAGAGGCCCGCCATGGACCCCAAGCTCACCATCCTGATCATGCTAATCGGCGCCGTTATTGTGCTTTCGCACCTGACTGAGGAAAACCTGGACCGCATGCGGCGCCAGTTGGTCAGCCGCCGTTGGCGCAAAATGATGCCGCTGCGGCGCAAGTCCTAGGCAATCAGCGCGCCAGGCTCAGCGTTTCGCCACCCCGCAACACTGCCTCGGCGGCCGCCGTCGGCCGGCCCTCGGCATCGTTAAGGATCAAGGCGGGCTCGTCACGCCGCTTGGCGCCACCGCCGCGCACCGCCCGCACCAGCACGCGAATGGCCGCCGCTTCGGGGCGCGGCAGCACCGGCAGCACGGCGACATCGCCAAACTCGCCCGCCAGCGCACCGAGCACATCCGCCAGCGCCTCGGCCCGCCAGATCAGCGTCAGCACCCCTTGCGGCTTGAGCAGGAAGGCCGCCGCCGCCACCCAGCGCGGCAGCAGGCCGGGCTCGCCGGCATGCGCCAGCCGCCGGCGCGGGTCGGGCGAGACGTTCTGGCGGCGCGGGTCGTTGAACGGCGGGTTCATCAGCACGCGGTCGATGCTGGCCGGCTTAAACCCCGCGGCAGCCAGCACTTGCGCATCCTCGGCATCGGCCGGCAGTGCCCGCACCCGGTCGTCCAGCCGGTTGAGCCGCGCGTTGTCGGCGGCCAGGGCGCACAGCATCGCGTCGATCTCGACCAGCGTGACATGCAGGCCGCCGACGCGCACGGCGAGCGCAAGACCGGCACCGCCTACGCCGGCGCCGAGATCGACCGCCCGCTCACCCGCGTTCGCACCGGTGGCGGCGGCCAGCAGGATCGCATCGTGGCCGACGCGATGGCCGCGCAGCGGCTGGCGCAGCCGCAAGCGGCCGCCGAGCACGGCGTCTTCGCTGGTTTCAAGCGCTGTGCGCTCAGCCACCATCGGGGCGCAGTTCATGGCCGAGGCCGGCATCGGTGAGCAATCGGCGGGCGGCGGCGATATCGTCCTCCGCCACCAGGATTCGACGCGGCAGCACGCCGAGCGAGCCCTCCAGCACGCTCATATTCTGATCGAACACCAGGTGCCTGATCTTGGCGCCGTCGAGCAGCGCGCCGATCGCCGACACCAGCACCGCATCGTTGGTGCGGACGATCTCCCGCATATTAAGACCGCCTTCGTTCCTCGCCCGGCGCGCGGTGCGCCAGATAGGCGAGCAGCTTCACTTCGCGCCGCCCACGCGTTACGGTATCGAGCACCAGGCCGACCGATAGCGACAGGAACGCCAGCATCATCAGTCCCATCGACAGGATGGCGGTCGGCAGCCGTGGCACCAGGCCGGTCTCCAGAAACGTGACGACAATGGGAACGGCAAGACCGACGGACGCCAGCCCCAGCAGCAGTCCGATGGCGGAGAAGAACATCAGCGGCCGCTCGGCGCGATAGAGATTGACGATGGTGCGCAGGATGCGAAAACCGTCGCGCCAGGTGTTAAGCTTGGACGCCGAGCCGATGGGCCGCGAATAATATGGCGTGTCGATCTCGGCCGCTGGCAGGCCCAGCTCGAGCGCATGAATGGTGAGCTCGGTCTCGATCTCGAAGCCGCCGGACAGGACCGGAAACGACTTCACGAAGCGGCGCGAGAATACCCGGTAACCCGACAGCATATCCTTGAAGCTGGGGCCGAATACGTAAGCCACGAATGAAGTGAGCAGCCAGTTACCGGTACGGTGGCCGGCGCGGTAGGCCGCCTCCTCATGGTCGATGCGGTTGCCGACCACCATGTCGAGGCGCTCGCCGAGCAGCCGCTCGATCATCGCCTTAGCGCTGGGCGCATGATAGGTCGCGTCGCCGTCCACCAGCACGTAGATATCGGCCTCCACGTCGGTGAACATGCGCCGCACCACGAAGCCCTTGCCCTGGTGGCGCTCCTGGAACACTTCGGCGCCGGCGGCGCGCGCGGCGGCGGCGGTATTGTCGGTCGAATTGTTGTCGAACACATAAATGGTGGCGCTGGGCAGCGCCGTCCGGAACGCCTTTACAACCTTGGCGACCGCTACTTCCTCATTGTAGCAGGGCACGAGCACGGCGATCTTGCAGCCGTCGAACGCGGCGGTTTTGCGCACCCCCGGCGCTGAAATTCTCATTGAAGTTTTCGTTGAAGTGTTCTTGGCCAATTCGAGCCCCTTTGCCCGCTTGGGCGATTACGGCAATTTGACAATTTAACGCACTTGCTGCGTAAACATAGCGTTTCTATGCTCGCTTTGTCTTTGCCGCCCGGGAGAAGCATTTTGGCCGTCGTCGTTCCATTCGAAAGTCCGCAATCCGGCTCGATCGAGCGTCTCGCCAGCCTGGTGGCGGCGGACATGGAGCGGGTCAACACGGCCATCCTGGCGCGCACCGGCTCCGACGTGACCATGATCCCGGAGGTCGCCAACCATCTGATCTCGTCGGGCGGTAAGCGGCTGCGTCCGATGCTGACACTGGCCATGGCCAAACTGGCCGGTTACTCCGGCGACGGCCATATCAAGCTCGCCGCCGCGGTCGAGTTCATGCATACCGCCACGCTGCTGCACGACGACGTGGTCGACGAGAGCGACATGCGCCGCGGCAAGCTCGCCGCCCGCATGCTGTGGGGCAACGAGGCGAGCGTCCTGGTCGGCGATTTCCTGCTCGGGCAGGCGTTCAAGATGATGGTCGAGGTCGGCAACCTGCACGCCCTCGACATCCTGTCGTCGGCCGCCGCGGTGATCGCAGAAGGCGAAGTGATGCAGCTCGGCGCCGCCAAGAACACCGCCACCAACGAGGACGAATATCTGGCGGTAATCCGCGCCAAGACCGCGGAGCTGTTCGCCGCCGCCTGCGAGGTCGGCCCGGCGCTGGCGGGCAACGATAAAGCCGCGCTCGCCGCCTGCCGCTCCTTCGGCATGAACCTCGGCATCGCCTTCCAGCTGATCGACGATGCGCTCGACTACGGCGGCAAGTCGGCCAAGCTCGGCAAGAACGTCGGCGATGACTTCCGTGAGGGCAAGATCACGCTGCCGGTGGTGCTGTCGTTCCGCCGCGGCTCCGACAGCGAGCGCGCCTTCTGGAACCGCACGCTCACAAAGGGCGAGATCAACGACGGCGATCTCGATACCGCCCTCGCCTACATGACCAAGCATCACGCCATCGAGGATACGGTCGGGCGCGCCCGCCACTACGGTTCAATCGCCAACGATGCGCTGGCGCTGGTGCCGGCGTCCGAGATCAAGACGGCGCTGGAAGAGACGGTCGCCTTCTGCATCGCGCGGGCGCATTAGCGCAAGCGCCACGCGCCGGCGTCAATTGTTATTGACGGTCGAGTAGCCGGTCGCCGGATCGCGCAACAACCGATGACGGATATTGCGGTCGGGGTCCTGGCCGACGAATTTGCCGTATTGATAGACCGCTGGCGAACAGCCGTTCGGCCGTGGCTCCGGATTGCCGGGCCAGACGAAGCTCCAGGAGAACTGGTACGGCCGATCGACGCAGCGCGCCCTCGCCTTGTGCTTGGCGCGCGCGAAGGCGGCATCGGCGGCGACGAGGCCGAAGACTGCGACAAAAGCCGCCATGACCGGCACGATCCGTTTGATGTTCATGTCGCTCTCCTGTTGCGCCTCAGCGCATGCCAGCGAGGTTCGTAGGCGCGATCCACCAGTCCCGCTGCGCGGTCTTGAGTCGTTGCGCGGCGGCTACAGCCTCGCCGTGCGAGCCGAACAGCGCGAAACAGCTCGGCCCCGAGCCCGACATGCGCGCGAGCTTCACGCCCGGCAGCGCGCGCAGCGTATCCAGCACATTTGCGATCGTTGGGACGCAGGCGATGGCGGCCGGTGTCAGGTCGTTGCCTTGGCGGGCCAGATAATCGATCAACCCATCGCTGTCGGCCGGCACGTCATCGCGCGCTTGCGCCACCGCGGGCGCCAAAGTGAATTTGGCGAATACATCGTGCGTCGAAAGCGGCACGCCCGGATTGACCAGCACCGCCGGCAACGGCGGCAACGTCAACGGCGGCGACAATCTCTCGCCGATGCCGCGCATGAAGCGGGCGCGCGATTCGAGGCAGACCGGCACGTCGGCGCCGGTCGCCAGCGCCGCGGCGGCAAGACGGGCATCGTCGAACGCGATGTCGTTAAGCCGCGCCAGCAGCCGCAGCGCCGCCGCCGCATCGGCCGAGCCGCCGCCGATGCCGGCGGCCACCGGCAGACTTTTTAACAGCGTAAAACGGCCCGCCTTGAGGCCTTCGACGCGTTGCTGCAGGGCATCGAACGCTTTCAGTACCAGATTATCGCCGGTCTTTCCGCTTGCAGCGGCAAATGGACCGCTGACATCGAGCGTCGGCGTTTCATCCGGTTCAAGCGTGAGGTTATCCGCCACGTCGGCGAACGCCACCAGGCTTTCCAACTCGTGATAGCCGTCGGTACGGCGGCCGAGCACACGCAATGTCAGATTGATCTTGGCGGGGGCCTGTTCGTCGAGGATGGTCACACGAGGGGCCTTAGCATCGGACGGACGTGTCCCGGGCGCAGCGCAGCGTGGAGCGAAGCGTAACGGTGCGCTGCAGAACCGGGACCTTTACGCATTCAGAGTTTGGAACGGCCCCGGATCAGCGGCGCACCGCTCGCTTCGCTCGCGCTGCACCGCATCCGGGGCACGCGGCATCACCCCCCGTCGCCGACCTTCTTGCCCGCCTTGGCCTGCGACGAGGTCTCTTCCGACAGCCCGTTCTTCAGCTTTTCCTCGATCTTCGGCAGCTCTTCCGGATCGGGCTTGAGATCGCGCGCGTGCGCCCACTGGAACTTGGCTTCCAGCACGCGCCCGACCCGCCAATAGGCGTCGCCGAGATGGTCGTTGATGGTCGGATCTTCCGGCTTGAGCTCGATCGCGCGTTCGAGGTTCTTCACCGCCTCCTCGAAATTGCCGACCCGGTAATAGGCCCAGCCGAGCGAGTCGACGATGTAGCCGTCGTCCGGCCGCTGCTGCACGGCGCGCTTGATCATGTCCATGCCGCCGTCCAGGTTGATGCCCTGGTCGATCCACGAATAGCCGAGATAATTGAGCACGTGCGGCTGATCGGGGAACAGTTCGAGCGCCTTCTTGAGATCGGCCTCCGCCTTCGGCCACTGCTTCGAGCGCTCGTTGCAGATGCCGCGGAAATAATAGCTCACCCAGTTCGCCTTCTCGGGCGTGGCGATGGTGGCGATGGCCTTGGAATAGACATCGGCGCATTCGGCGAACTTCTTGTGGCCGCGCAGAACATTGCCCAACGCCATGATCGCTTCTTGATCGTCGGGATGCTGCTTGATCAGCGCATCGAGTTGTTTCTCCGCCTCGTCGGCGCGTTCCAGCGCGTCGAGATTGGCCGCCATTTGGATGGCGGCGTTGCGGTGCAGCGGTGAAATCGCCGGAATGCGCTCATAGACCTTGATCGCCAGCGCCGGTTTCTTGAGCGATTCGTAAAGATCGGCGAGCGAGAGCAGCGCCAGCGGATGGCTGGGCGCCAGATGCAGCGACAATTGCAGATAGACCAGACCGAGGTCCTCGCCGCCGCGACGGCCAAGCGAGGCGCCAAGTCCGTACAGCGCCTCGGCGGCGCCGGCCTGCGCATTCGGCACCAGCGGCGGCAATTTCGCGCCGGCCTTAAGCTTGTTCATGGCCTCGACCACCAGCGGGTGGCGCGGCAGCACTTTGTCGAATGCCACGAAGACGTCGAGCGCCTCCTTGGGCGAGCGATTGCGCGACAGCCAGCTGCCATAAGCCTCGACCACGCGCAGCGCGGAGGGATCGAGCTTGTGGGCATGCTCGTAACGCTTGCCGGCTTCCTTCTGATTGCCGGCGAGGTCGTAGATCATGCCGGCATGCAG
>JACQDO010000061.1 GCA_016201085.1 Hyphomicrobiales bacterium
CTGCGCGCCTTCACGCTCGCCGACAAGCGGACGATCGGCCTGACCGATATGACCGTGCCCAAGGCCTGGCGCGCCGCTTTGCGCGAGAGCGCCTGCGCCCGCTTCACCACCGTGCTGGGGCCCGGTTCCGACGGCTATCACGAGAGCCATATCCATCTCGACATTGCCGAACGCCGCAACGGCTACCGCATCTGCCAGTGGGAGGTGCGCGAGCCGCCGCCGCCCATTCCTTTGCCACCGCCGCGGCCGGCGGTCCTGGCCGTTAAGGATGGCCAGAAATTATAGGCCCCCGGCCATTGCCCAGACACCGTTCCGGGGTAGCTACTTAAAGATCATGGCCATCGGTGATCCCCACGCACTGCTGCAACCGGCGCCGCCGCGCGTTCCCGCGCAGGGCCTGACCCGGCGCGGCCTGCTCAAGGGCGGGCTGGGCCTGACCGGATTTGCCGGCCTGCTGCTGCCGGGCACCGGCGCCTATGCCGCCATGCAAGCCGCCGGCGAACTGACGGTCACCGCTTACGCCCCGGTGCCGCGCAACTGGCCGGACCAGCACCGGCTCAGCATCACCGTGATCGCCGACCTGCATGCCGGCGGACCCAATATGGGCATCGAGCGCGTGCGCGCGGTGGTCGATACGGCAAGCGCGCTCAGGTCCGATCTGGTGGTGATCCTGGGCGATTTCTTCGCCACCCATCGTTTCATCACCGAACAGGTGCCGCACGGCGCCTGGGCCAGCGAGCTCGCCCGTCTGAAGGCGCCGCTTGGCGTCTATTCGATCCTCGGCAATCACGACTGGTGGTACGACATCGTGGGGGTGCGCCGCGCGCTCAAGCAGGTGAACATCCCGGTGCTGGAAAACGACGCCGTGCTCTTGGGCGAGCCGGGCCGCCGCTTCTGGCTGGCCGGTCTCGGCGATCAGCTCGCCTATTGGCTGGGGCCGAGCCGGTTCCGCGGGGTCGACGACCTGCCGGGCACGCTCAACAAAGTGCACGGCGACGATCCGGTGATCCTGCTGGCGCATGAGCCGGATATTTTTCCCGACGTGCCGGAGCGGGTGGCGCTCACGCTCGCCGGCCATACTCATGGCGGCCAGATCCGCCTGCCGTTCGTCGAGCCGTTCTGGGCGCCGTCGAGCTATGGCGCGCGCTATGCCTATGGCCATATCGTCGAGCAGGGCCGCCACATGATCGTGTCGGGCGGACTTGGCTGCAGCAAGGTGCCGATGCGGCTCGGCGTGCCGCCGGAAATCGTGCGCGTGCAACTGGGGGCGTAGTTTCTTTTGTCATTCCGGGACGGCGCGTTTGCGGCGGACCCGGAATCCATACTCCGCAGCACTGGGGTTATGGATTCCGGGCTCGCGGACTTCGTCCGCGCCCCGGAATGACGAGCACAAAAAAACGGCGCCCATGCGGGCGCCGTTTCCCCAAGCCCCTTTGAATCTTTCAACGGAACGGATTGGCGGTCGACGCCACCCGCGGATTGAACGGCGAGTCGCCCTGGTTCGACGCCAGCACCACCACCATGGTGCCCTGCTTGACCCGCTTGTAGAGGTCGATGACGTCCTCGTTGGTCATGCGGATGCAGCCCGAGGAGATCGCCTGGCCGATATATTCCGGCTGATTGGTGCCGTGGATGCTGTACATCGTGTCCTTGTTGCCGTTGAACAGATAGAGCGCGCGCGCGCCCATCGGGTTCTGCGGGCCGGGGCCGACGAAGTCCGGCACGTCCATGCGCTTCTTGATGTCGGCGGTCGGCGTCCAGGTCGGCCATTCGGTCATGCGGCCGATCTTGGCCACGCCGGCAAAGACCAGCGCCTCTTCGCCGACGGTGACGCCGTAGCGGATGGCCTGGCCTTCCGGCAGCACGTAATAGAGATAGCGCGCGTCGCTATCGACCACGATGGTGCCGGGCGTTTCCTTGCGGTGATAGGCGACGATATGGCGCTTGTACGGCTCGGGGATCGCCACCTTTTCATAGGGCGCCGTGGCCAGCAGCTTCTTGTCGCGCGCGGTCAGGTTCGCTTCCGAAGCCGGCTCCACCGTGGACTGCATGCAGCCGCCGAGAACCAGTCCCGCGCCGAACAGGACAACCAAGAACCCCCTTGCCTTCATTTTCTTCCTCTTTCCGGTCATGTCCTGCGCAGCGCCCCAACCATAATTATCAAACCGCAATTAACCGAAGACTCCCTACCACCAGATTCAGCCTGGAGGAACAGCCAAGGACGCAAGAGGATGACGACATTGAATGCAAGCAAGGCAACGGAGCAGAGCCAAGACTCCAAGCGCCAATACACCGATCTCGACAGCCGCTACGGCAAGATCGGCATTTCGGCGGTGGCGGCCGCGTTGCGCCATCAGGGCGAGCAGCACAACACGGCTGAGAGCCACTACACCGCCTCCGAGCGCGATTAGGCGCGGGAACCCCCGGCCGGTGGCGCCCGGCGCGCCGGCCCTCACTGTAACGCTGTCGATCTGACACGCGCGGCCGCTACAGCGGTCGCGCGTCGCGCATTTATGTCTTGCGCGGAGCGGCGCGCTCGGGCCATGAGAGATAATCCGATCGCGTAAGACAGCGCATGATCCCGACCGGGTTCCCGCCTTCGCGAAGCCCGCTTCGGCGGGCGAAGGAAGGTCGGATAAGATCATGCGCAAGACATAAAAGTGTGATGCATGC
>JACQDO010000220.1 GCA_016201085.1 Hyphomicrobiales bacterium
CAAAGCTGGTCGTGTTCCCGGAAGCGTTCGTATCAGGCTATCCCAAGGGCCTCGATTTCGGCGCCCGTGTCGGCTCGCGCAGTCCGCAAGGGCGCGAGACCTTCCGCCGCTACTACGACAGCGCCATCGCGCTGGAATCGGACGAGTGCCGCCGCCTCGGCGCCGCCGCGCGCAAGACGCAGACGCATCTCGTCATCGGCGTGATGGAGAAGGACGGCGGTACGCTCTACTGCACGGTGTTGTTTTTCGGACCGGACGGCGCGCTGCTCGGCAAGCACCGCAAACTGATGCCGACGGCGATGGAACGACTGATCTGGGGTTTCGGCGACGGCTCGACGCTGACGGTGCTCGACACGCCCATGGGTAAGCTCGGCGCGGTGATTTGCTGGGAGAACTACATGCCGCTGTTGCGCACGGCGATATACGCCAAGGGCGTGCAAATCTATTGCGCGCCGACCGCCGACGACCGCGATACCTGGGTATCGACCATGCAGCACGTCGCGCTGGAAGGACGCTGCTTCGTGCTGTCGGCGTGCCAGTACCTGACGCGCGGCGACTGCCCGCCCGACTACGACGCCATCCAGGGCAACGATCCGAAAACCGTGCTGATGCGCGGCGGAAGCTGCATCGTCTCGCCGCTCGGGCAATTGATCGCCGGTCCCGACTTCAGCGGGCCGACCATCCTCACCGCCGATCTCGATCTCGGCGATATCGCAAGGGGCAAGTACGACGGCGGATAGAGGATGCCTGCCCAGAGTTCCTGCTGCACCTTGTTCACCAGAGGCCGCAGCCGGGCCATATCGGTAACGAATACGGTGAGCCGCACGCAGTCCTGAAGGCCGGCGCCCTCCGCGGCAGCGATGGCCGCCATGTTGGCAAAGGCCCGCCGGATGCGCGCCTCCTCGCCCGCGACCGGCGTGTTGCTCGCCGGATCGATACCGCGCATGCCGGCGACGAAGACGAAATCGCCGGCGCGCGCCCCGAGGCTCCAGGTTCCGGTCGGCGCGATGGCGCCTGCGGGCGAAAGGATTTTAACTTTGCGGGTACTCACGCGTCCGGCGCGGCGGTTTGCAGCGCCAGCGCATGCAGCGCGCCGCCCATCTGCGAACTCAGCGCCTCGTAGACGAGCTGATGCTGCTGCACCCGCGATTTGCCCTTGAACGAGGCCGAAATCACGGTAGCGGCGTAATGGTCGCCATCGCCGGCCAGATCGCGGATCGTCACCTCGGCGTCCGGAATACGCACCTTGATCAGCCGCTCGATTTCGCCGGCATCCATCGCCATCTGCTCGTTCCTCCGTAACCGACCATACGCCGAAGGGGGCGAATCCGGCAGCCTTAGGAATAGAATTTGCACGTATTAATTTCCAGATGGCAAAGTGGACAAGCTTAATTGCATGATAAACTCTTGAACAAACGCAATGCCGTCTCATGGCGTGGCAATAATGAGAAAATAAACAAGGGGAGGACGATGATGACCTTGTTGACGACCCAATTGCGGCAATCGCTGGTAGCAAGCGCTGCCCTGATCGCGCTGGCGGCATTCGCCGGCACCGCCTCCGCGCAAGTGACGGCCGAGCAGCAGAGCGCGATCCGCGCCAATTGCCGCTCCGATTTCATGTCGAAATGCTCCGGCGTCACGCCGGGCGGCAAGGATGCCCTGCTCTGCCTACAGAAGAACGTTGCCAGCCTGTCGCCCGGCTGCAAGACCGCCGTGAGCGCCACGGTACCTGTGCCTGTGCCGGCGCCGGCCAAGCCCGCCGAAGCAAAGCCCGCACAGCCAGCGCCCGCCCCCGCTACGGCCGCCGCACCCGCAACCGCCCCGGCCGCGGCGCTGCCAGCCCCGGTTTCCGCGCCGCCGGTCATCGTCGCCGCGCCGCCGCCGCCCGCCGTAAAACCGCAGAGATCACAGAAGCCCGTCACCCCGCCGAAACAGGTCGTCGTCGCTCCGCCGGTCGTCGCGACGCCGCCCGCCGCCACCGCGCCGGCAACCGAGACCGCGCCCTCTCCCACCGAGCAGCAAATGAAGGCGATCCGCTTCACCTGCCGTCACGAGTTCGCCAATAACTGCCGCGGCGTGCCGCCGGGCGGCGCGGAAGCCATCGCCTGCCTGCGGGGCATACCCGCCAAGCTCACGCCGGGTTGCAAGACCTCGCTCGCCGCCCTCGGCGATGCGATGCCGGCTGCCAGGGGCCCGCTGCCGCCGGCAGCGACCCGCAGGCCCAATGCGCCGGTGGTGATGACCGCCGTGATCGGGCGGGCCTGCATGCGCGATCTGCTTTTGCACTGCCGCGGGGTGGGAGTAGGTGACGGTCAGAAGATCGCCTGCCTGATGGAGCGCGGGCCTGCGCTGGGGCCGTTGTGCAAAGCCGCGTTGAAGATCACCGATCCGGTGCGGTGACAGATTCGCCTGGAGGTGCGCCATAGCCGCGGTCGAGACCTTGACGCCGATCCCGCGGGTCGAAGATCTCGAAGCGAGCCGATCTTATTACATCGCGACGCTCGGTTTTTCATTGGATTGGGAAGCTGACGGGATGATCTCCGTCTCACGCGATGGCAAATCGATCATGTTGTGCGAACGCGACCAGGGCCAGCCAGGCGTCTGGCTCTGGATCGGTGTCGACGACGCTGACGAGTTCTTTGCCGAATTTTCGGCTAACGGCGCGCTCATCCGAAGCCCGCCGCAGAATTATAGCTGGGCCTGCGAGTTTGAGGTCGAGGACCCTGACGGCCACGTGCTTCGCTTTGGGTCGGAACCGAAGCCTGCACCGGCTGAATGAACCTTCTTGCCAAATCTTCCGCGTTCGTCGGATCGTCCGCCATAAAGGCCGGCAGCCAGGCTTCGAACTTGTCGCGAGGCGGCGACGCGTTTCAACTGGCTTGGCGCACAATCAGCTTCGGCGCCTTCTTTTGCCGATCGTCGATACGCGCCTCCTCGACCGTCCACATGTGATCGGTACCGCAATATGGACATAACACGCATCCGCCCACAATCGTGGGGGACCTATCGGTGTCGATGGGCGTGAACACGTAATGGCCGCTGTATTTGCACTTGATAATGATTCTGGCCATGGAGACCTCCTCGGAGTCTTCCTCGACCGATGCTTGCGTACAATGGTCAAACGGAAGAATGCCTGAGGAAGTTCCGGATTGGTGGCTATACAAATTTATTTGGTTAGTGGAACCAATATTCTAGTGCGCGCGCCCGCAGCGACGGGGCAGCCCAGGCGTCGGCTGACGATCGCAGCTAGCGACTTGCTTCGGTAATGTAGCAGAATGGATTCCGCGAGGCGCATTTCGCGCGCGCATCGCCGCGATCCTTACCGGTTTCCGTGCAGGTCGTATGGGACAGCGGGATCAGAACCGGACAGGCGACATTGAACTTATAGCCAACCAAATTCTTCCACGCGCGTTTCACCCGCTGGGTAACGGTATCGGATTTTCGCTTCTCTTGAACGCGCTTGTCTTGAATCAACTCGATCGACGAAAGGTCGCCGCGATGAGAAAGGCCGGCCGGCAAAATAGGGCCGGCACCGGCATTGCCGCTTGCCGTGACCAGAAGGACGCCTGCTGCCAATAATGTGATATGGCGCATAATCGGTCTCCCGCTCCCGGCAAATGAACCCAACCAACGCCCCTCCCTCGCGATAGCGACGCGCGAAAGACCCTTGGCCACGGCAACAACAAATATGGCCGGAAAATGTTCCCCGGAACATTTGAATGATCGCCACGTTGGGAAGCGTATTTGGCTAGGAGGATCAAATGTCGCTCGGCACTATTCTGCTCATCATTCTCATTCTGTTGCTCATCGGCGCCATTCCGACTTGGCCCTATAGCGCTGGGTGGGGCTACTACCCGTCCGGCACGCTCGGGACCATCCTCATTGTTGTGCTCATCCTGGTGCTGCTGGGGCGTATCTAGTGTCCGGATCAGCGTCGTGGGCATGACACGGCGCGCCCCGAGTCGTGCCTTTGCGCGGACATGGCGATCAGATGGAATTGCTACGGAGCTGGTGCAGCGTCGCGCTGCCTTCGTGCTTGGCCGCGGCTTCGATCGCACTCAGTGGCGGCCCCCCGATTTCCTTCCACGCAAACGAAAACTTCCCATCGCCATTAAGGCGATCGATCTTGCCCTCAATGAAGACCTGCCCTTCCGGCGCGGACAAAGCGCCATATTTGAGTGCGTTGGTGCCGAGTTCGTGCACGATCAACGCGAACTGCTGGGCGGCGGAGGCGTCAGAACGATATCGCATCCGCTGACTTTCATGCGTCCGGAGAAACCGGCGAATTCTCTTTCCAAAATGTCGGCAAGCGAGGCGCCTTCCCACTTCGCATCCACCAACATGGCGTAGGCGTGAGCGAGTGCTTGCAGCCGGCCATCCAAGACGTACTTTATTTCGGCGGCCGTTCTTCCCTCATCAATGCTGCGCACGGCGATGGCCCGAAATACCGCGAACAGGTTCTGCGTGCGATGCTGCAATTCGCGGATAATGAGTTTTTGATGGTCCTGCGCGCGCTTGCGCTCGGTGATATCGATCACCGTCGCCAACACAGCGACGTCGCCATCGCGGTGAACCGGGTTGAGGCCAATCTCGACGGGAAATTCACTGCCATCCTTGCGTTTACCGCTGAGATCGCGCCCGGCACCCATCATGCGTGTCGTGGGCGCTTGCTGGTACGATTTTCGCAGGGTCAAATGCGCAACAGTCTGCCGATCAGGCACCAGGACCTCGATGTTTTTTCCAATCAGTTCAGACCGCTGGTAGCCGAACAATGTCTCCGAACTGGCATTGACCAGCCGGATGGCTCCCTTCTCATCGACCAAAATAATACCGTTGGGCGCGGATTCGATGAGAACGCGCACGTTCTGTTCTTGTGTCAGCACGCGCTCGACCGCCGCATTCAGCAGCGTGATGATAACCACATTGATGCCGCCGACGGCGACGAACAGCAGCAGCGACACGAGTTCGCGCTGATCGAGGTGCCATCCGAACACGGGCGGCAGGAAAAGGTACCAGGCCGTTACCGTGGACAAGATGATCGCCAGAACGCCCGGCCAAAAGCCGCCGATCAATGTCGCGGCGATGATGGCCGGATAATAAGTGATGAAGGGAACGCCATCGACGACACTCCCGCCTATCGCCCAGCGCAAAAGGATTGCGGCAGCGACGACGCCTACGGCCGTGCCATAGGCGGCAATCGGACTCGCCCGTACCTGGCGCAGGCGTTCGACAAGGCTGTCATTTTCAAAGGCAGGCGAAAACGGCATCGGCTGCTCCCCCAGCAGCTACTTTCCCGGCGTCGGTATTATAGTCTCCCCCCCCGCAACAAAAGGTCTTGGGACCGACCCGTATGTGTCGGCTACCCGACATGAGAGGAGAGTCACGAAACGTTTCGACGCGATGTCGCCGATTGGCACATGACGCCGCTTCGCTTCGCAGTCAGCTATCGGAGACAAGCTTAGACCGACGCCCGCAATTCGCCCGCCATATAGGCCGGCAGCCAGGCTTCGAACGTGTCGCGCAGGCTTGCGACCGTCAGCGGGTTCTCGCCGGGTAGCCGCAAGTCGTCGCCGCCGGTGGTGCCGATGCGCGACACCAATACGCTCGCCTCACGCGCGCGCGTCAGTACGTCCGCCACTTTGGCCGCCGGCACGCTAACCAGGTAGCGCGCCTGGTCCTCGCCGAACCAATAGGCATGCGCCGGAATATCGTCGGGCGCGGCATCGAGCGTGGCGCCAACGCCTTCCGCCATCGCCATCTCGGCCAGTGCCACCGCCAGCCCGCCATCGGAGAGATCGTGCGCTGCGGTCGTGACACCGTCGAGGATCAGCGCGCGCACGAAATCGCCATTCTCGCGCTCCTCGATGAGATCGACCGGCGGCGGCGCGCCCTCCTCGCACCCGCAAATCTCGCGCAGATACATCGACTGGCCGAGCCAGCCGGTGGTCTCGCCGACCAGCAGGATCGCTTCGCCCGCGCGCTTGAAGGCGAGCGTTGCCGACTTGGTGAAATCGTCGAGCAGGCCGACGCCGCCGATCGAGGGCGTCGGCAAAATCGCCCGGCCGTTGGTCTCGTTGTAGAGCGACACGTTGCCCGACACGACCGGGAATGCCAGTTGCTTGCAGGCCTCCGCGATGCCGCGGATTGCTCCTACGAACTGCCCCATGATCTCCGGCCGTTCCGGATTGCCGAAGTTCAAATTGTCGGTCACCGCCAGCGGCCGGCTGCCTACCGCGGTGAGATTGCGCCAACACTCAGCGACGGCCTGCTTGCCGCCTTCGAAGGCGTCGGCCTCGCAGTAGCGCGGCGTCACGTCGGTGGTGAGCGCCAGGCCCTTCGGCCCGTCCTCGACCCGCACCACGGCGGCATCGCCGCCCGGCCGCTGCACGGTGTTGCCGCCGATGATATGGTCGTACTGCTCCCACACCCAGCGTTTGCAGCACAGATCGGGCGTGGCGATCAGCTTGTCCAGCGCCTCGTTCAGGCCGAGCGGGGCCGGCACGTCGTCGGCTTCGATCGCGGCCGGCTTGGCGGCATTGACGAAGGCCCGCTTGTATTCCGGCGCCTGGTCGCCCAGCTCCTTGATCGGCAGGTCGGCCATCACCTCGCCCTGATGGCGCACGATGAAGCGGTTGCCGCGCGTGGTCTCGCCGACAATGGCGAAGTCGAGCCCCCATTTGCGGAAAATCGCCTCCGCCTCTTTTTCCTTTTCCGGCTTGAGCACCATGAGCATGCGCTCCTGGCTCTCGGAGAGCATCATCTCGTAGGCGCTCATCCCCTCCTCGCGGCACGGCACTTTGTCGAGATCGAGCACGACGCCGAGATCGCCTTTGGCGCCCATCTCCACCGCCGAGCAGGTGAGACCGGCCGCGCCCATGTCCTGGATGGCGATGACGCAATCCTTCTGCATGATCTCCAGGCAGGCCTCGAGCAAAAGCTTTTCCGAGAACGGATCGCCAACCTGCACGGTCGGGCGCTTAGCTTCCGAATCCTCGCCGAACTCGGCGGAAGCCATGCTGGCGCCGTGGATGCCGTCGCGTCCGGTCTTGGAGCCGAGATAGACGATCGGCATGCCGACGCCCGACGCCGCCGCGTAGAAGATCTTGTCCTTGCGCGCGATGCCGACCGCCATGGCGTTGACCAGGTTGTTGCCGTCGTAGCGCGCATGGAAGCGCACCGAGCCGCCCACCGTCGGCACGCCGAACGAGTTGCCGTAGCCGCCGATGCCGGCGACCACGCCGGACACCAGATGCCGGGTCTTCGGGTGCGACGGCGCGCCGAACGACAGCGCATTGAGGCAGGCGATCGGCCGCGCGCCCATGGTGAACACGTCGCGCAGGATGCCGCCGACGCCGGTGGCGGCGCCCTGGTACGGCTCGATGTAGCTCGGGTGGTTGTGGCTCTCCATCTTGAACACGCAGGCGAGCCCGTCGCCGATGTCGATGACGCCGGCGTTCTCGCCCGGGCCCTGGATCACATGCGGACCCTTGGTCGGCAGCGAGCGCAGGTGCACCTTGGAGGATTTGTACGAGCAGTGCTCGTTCCACATCGCCGAGAAGATGCCGAGTTCGGTCAGCGTTGGCTCGCGCCCGATCAGATCGAGCACGCGCTTGTACTCGTCGGGCTTGAGGCCGTGCTCGGCGACCAGTTCCGGGGTGATGGGCGTGGCGTTGCGGATCACGATGGCTAGGCCGCCCGTCCGAGCGCTTCGCTCAAGCCCGCGAACATGCCGCGTCCGTCGGTGACGCCGAGCGCCGGCTCCACGTGGTTTTCCGGGTGCGGCATCATGCCGAGCACATTGCCGCGCTCGTTGAGGATGCCGGCGATGGCGTTGATGGCGCCGTTGTGGTTCCAGTTCGGATCGATCATGCCGTCGGGCGACGAATAGCGGAACACCACCCGGCCCTCGCCTTCCAGCCGCGCGATGGTCTCGCCGTCGGCGATGTAGTTGCCCTCGCCATGCGCCACCGGCACGCGGATCACTTGGCCGGCATTGTAGCCGCGCGTGAACGGCGTGTCGGAGCGCTCGACCCGCAGAAACACATCGCGGCAGATGAAGCGCAGCTGCGAATTGCGCATCAGCACGCCCGGCAAGAGGCCCGCTTCGCACAAGATCTGGAAGCCGTTGCAGACGCCGAGCACCAACCCGCCTTTGCCGGCAAAGCTGCGCACCGCGTCCATGATGGGCGAGCGCGCGGCGATCGCCCCGCAACGCAGATAGTCGCCGTAGGAGAAGCCGCCCGGGATTACCACCAGGTCGGTGCCGGCGGGCAGCTCGCGCTCGGCGTGCCAGACCATCGCCGGTTCATGACCGGAGGTCAGTTTTAGGGTGCGCGCCATGTCGCGCTCACGGTTGATGCCGGGGAAAACGAGGACGGCGGCTTTCATGGTTGCCTCCGCGTCACCCAACCACCTCGACGCGGTAATTCTCGATCACCGTATTGGCCAGGAGCTTGTCGGCGGCCTGCTTGAGCAAGGCCTCGGCCTGGGCGCGATCGAAACCTTCGATCTCGATGTCGAACACCTTGCCCTGGCGCACGGAGGCAACGCCCTCGACGCCTAGCGAGCGCAGCGCGCCCTCGATCGCCTTGCCTTGCGGATCGAGGATGCCGGTTTTCAGGGTGACGGTGACGCGGGCTTTCATGATGGGCCGCTTATGGCATGAGTCGGCAGCTGTGACTGGGCAAAGCCCGGTCGTCCACACCTAACCTAGAGACACCGATGCCCGGCACAAGGCCGGGCATCGGGTAATACACATGCGAAAAAGGCCGAACCGGACCGGGTGGCTAGCCCTTCAC
>JACQDO010000293.1 GCA_016201085.1 Hyphomicrobiales bacterium
ATCTTCAACAACTTCGACCGCCAGACCGAGACCCGCTTCCTCACCTCGCTGGAGGAGCAGAGCCGCGAGAGCGCGGAGCGGATCAAGACGCTGATGTTCACCTTCGACGACCTGATCAAGCTCGATGCCGGGTCGACCCAGACGCTGATGCGCAACATCGACAAGGACAAGCTGGCGATCGCGCTCAAGGGCGCATCGGAAGGCGTGCGCCAGTTCTTCTTCAGCCACATGTCGACGCGCGCCGCCAAGATGCTGGTCGACGACATGCAGGCGAAGGGTCCGGTGCGCCTGCGCGACGTCGACGAGGCACAGACGCTGCTGGTCAATATCGCCAAGGATCTGGCCGCCAAGGGCGAAATCCTGATCAGCAAGAGCCGCGGCGACGAAGAATTGATTTATTAGGACGCGCATGATCCCGAAAAGTGGGAACCGGTTTTCGGACAAGATCATGCGCAAACAAGGCAAGTGAATGAAATCGACCGCGAAATACATGTTCGACGAGGATTTCGCCACCGGCGAAAAGCCGACCATGACCGTGGTCGAGGCCGAACGCCGCCGTGCCGACGCCGAGGCGCAAGCCCACCGCAAGGGCTTTGCCGCCGGCCAGGCGCAGGTGCAGAACGAAGCGGCCCAGCGCGCCGCCGCCGCCCTGACGCGCATCGCCGACAGCCTGCAACGGCTCGATCGCGCGCTCACCGGCATCGAGACGCGGCTGGAAACCGAAGCGGTGGAAGTGGCGGTCGCGGTCGCCGCCAAGCTCGCGCCGCAGCTCATCGCGCGCGAGCCTTTCGCCGAGATTTCCGCGCTCGCCACCGAATGCTTCCATCAACAGGTGACGACGCCGCATATCGTGGTGCGCATCGGCGCCGATATCTACGAAACCGCCAAGGAAAAACTCGAGGAGATCGCGCGCGCGCGCGGCTTCGAGGGCCGCCTGGCGGTCACGCCCGATCCGGCCATGGCGCCCGGCGACTGCAGCATCGAATGGACCGACGGCGGCGTCAACCGCGACTATGCCGCGACCTTATCGGCCATCGACGACGTGGTCGGCCGCTACGTGGCGGCGCGCAACGCCAGCGTGAATTAACGCATGAAAAAGCGAATTGGGAATTCTGGAGACCGCCGCAATGAGTGAAGACGACAGCAAAGTGCCGCTCCCCGATCTGGAAGGCAGCGGTGGGATGCAGACGGTCGAGGACGCCGGCTTGCTGGCGCCGTCCGATGCCGACCCGCTCAACCGCGGCGCCGCCGACCTGGAGGCCGTGTTCGACGTGCCGGTGCAGGTCTCGGCCGTGCTCGGCCGCGCCCGCATGGACGTCGGCGCCCTGCTCAGACTCGGCCCCGGCGCGGTGCTCGAGCTCGACCGCAAGGTCGGCGAGGCCATCGATATCTACGTCAACAACCGCCTGGTCGCGCGCGGCGAGGTCGTACTGGTCGAAGACAAGCTCGGTGTGACCATGACGGAAATCATCAAGTCTGAACACCATTGATGCGAAGCGTCGCAAAAGGACTTAAGCCATGCGCCTATTAATCGTCGGCACGCTGGGCGGCCAGCTCACCCTCGCGACCAAGTTCGCGATGGACAAGGGCGCCAGCGTCACCCACGCCGAAAGCAACGAGCAGGCGCTTGCCGTGCTGCGCTCCGGCCGCGGCGCCGACCTGCTGATGGTCGACGTTGCCCTCGACATCCGCGACCTGGTCAACCGGCTCGATGCCGAACGCATCCATGTGCCGATCGTGGCCTGCGGCGTCACCAACGACGCGCGCGCGGCGGTTAAGGCCATCCATGCCGGCGCCAAGGAGTACATCCCGCTGCCGCCCGATCCCGACCTGATCGCGGCGGTGCTGGCGGCGGTCGCCGACGACACGCGCGAGATGATCTATCGCGACGACGCCATGGCCAAGGTGGTCAAGCTCGCCCAGCAGATTGCCGGTTCCGACGCTTCCGTGCTGATCACAGGCGAAAGCGGCACCGGCAAGGAAGTGCTGGCGCGCTACCTGCACGCGCGCTCGCAGCGCGCCAAGAAGCCGTTCATCACCGTCAATTGCGCGGCGATCCCGGAGAACCTGCTGGAATCCGAGCTGTTCGGCCACGAGAAGGGGGCCTTCACCGGCGCGCTCGCCCGCCGCATCGGCAAGTTCGAGGAGGCGAACGGCGGCACCCTGCTGCTCGACGAAATCTCCGAAATGGACGTGCGGCTGCAGGCCAAGCTGCTGCGCGCCATCCAGGAGCGGGTGATCGACCGCGTCGGCGGCGGCCGGCCGGTGCCGGTCGATATCCGCATCGTCGCCACCTCCAACCGCAACCTCACCGTGGCCGTGCGCGAGGGCAAGTTCCGCGAAGATCTCTGGTTCCGCCTCAATGTGGTGAACCTGAATATCCCGCCGTTGCGCGAACGGCCGGCCGACATCGGCGAGCTCGCCGATTATTTCGTCAAGAAATATTCGGAAGGCAACGGCCTCGCCGTGCGTCCGCTGTCGCTGGAGGCGCGCCGCGCGCTCAACGTCAACCGCTGGCCGGGCAACGTGCGCGAGCTGGAGAACACGCTGCACCGCGCCGTGCTGCTCTCCACCGGGCCGGAGATCGGCATCGACGGACTGCTCACGCCGGAGGGCGGACGGCTCGACGCGGTGCGCTCAGGCGGCGCCGCCGCGCAGGCGGCGATGGCGGCCGAGCAGGTCACGCGCAATCTGGTCGGCCGCACCGTGGCCGAGGTCGAGCGCGACCTGATCCTGGAGACGCTCAAGCACTGCCTGGGTAACCGCACGCACGCCGCCAATATCCTCGGCATCTCGATCCGCACGCTGCGCAACAAGCTCAACGAATATTCCGCCGGCGGTACGCCGATCCCGCCGCCGCATGGCGGCGAGCAGCTGAAGGGCGCGGCGTAGAACTCAAACTGTCATGCCCCGCGAAAGCGGGGCATCCAGTAAACACAGCCATCACCGTGATTACTGGATCGTCCGCTTTCGCGGACGATGACAGAGGGTGTATAAGCGCCGCCCCATGCCAACCCTCTACAAAATCCTCCCCGCCCCTCTTTGGCGCGAGGCCGAGCGCACCGGCCGCTTTGCCGGCTCGCCGGTCGATATCAAGGACGGCTTCATCCATTTCTCCACCGCCGCGCAGGTGGCCGAGACCGCGGCGAAACATTTCGCCGGCCAGCGCGACCTTCTGCTGGTGAGCGTCGAGGCTGGCGTGCTTGGGCCGGCACTGAAATGGGAGCCCTCGCGCGGTGGCGCGCTGTTTCCGCATCTCTACGGCGAACTCGATGCGAATTCAGTACGCCAAGTGGTGCCCCTGCCGCTGGGTCCGGACGGCCGCCACGCATTCCCGCCGCTCGACAATTGAGCTAATCTGCCGCCTCGCTGGCGCGGGTGCCGCGCCGGCCAACGAATGAAAATTGGGGGGACACCGTCATGCGTCATCTGTTCGCCGTCGGCGCCGCTGCTTTGCTGTGTAGTTCAGCCACCGGTGGAAAAAACCGGCGAGACCTACCGCGTGGTCTGGGTGGTGGGCGGCACGCGCTATATCGGCACCGGCATCGGCGACAAGAACTTCATCGCGGTGTCTTACAAGTCCGGCAGCGATACCGGCCTGGCGCTGTACGGCGCCGACGGCGGCAACTGGACCGGCGTGTGGACCTATGCCGGTGGCCGCAGCATCGGCGCCGAGGTCTGGCGGCGCGAATAGCGCCAAGCGGCTCCTCGTTAACCGCCCGCTAACCATAAACTGGGCAAATATTGCCGGGGATTGGGTAATCGCCCACCGCGGATCGCTATTCCGACGCCGAAGGCGGTGGCGGGTTCCGGTTCGATGGCCTTCGTATTGTGCGCAACGTGTCCGAGCCTCCGGGGGCGTGGGGGTGAGCGCATGGTCCCGAAAAGCCTGTCCCCGGCTCGAACGGGGATGGGTACCGGTTTTCGGGATCATGCGCCAAGCAAATTGGGTTTAATGAGCGACATCAGCGCTGCACCGTCCACCGCCATCGGCGGAATCAAGCTTCCGGGTCTGGGTGACATCGGCGCCTTCTTCAAGCGCGGCGATCTGGCGCTCGCCATCGGCGTGCTCACCATCCTGGTGGTGCTGATCCTGCCGCTGCCGCCGCTGCTGCTCGATATGGCGCTGGCCATTTCGATCATCATCTCGGTGCTGATCCTGATGACGGCGCTGTTCATCCACACGCCGCTGGAATTCTCCTCCTTCCCCACCGTGCTGCTGATCGCCACCATGCTGCGGCTGGCGCTCAACCTCGCCTCCACCCGCCTGATCCTGGCGCACGGCCACGAGGGCACCGACGCCGCCGGCCACGTCATCGAGGCGTTCGGCAATTTCGTGATGAGCGGCAACTTCGTGATCGGCATCATCGTGTTCACGATCCTGGTGATCGTGAATTTCGTGGTCATCACCAAGGGCTCCGGCCGCATCGCCGAAGTGGCCGCCCGCTTCCACTTGGACGCCATGCCGGGCAAGCAGATGGCGATCGACGCCGATCTGTCGGCCGGCCTGATCGACGAGAAGAAGGCGCGCGAACGCCGGCAGACGCTGGAAGACGAAGGCGGCTTCTTCGGCGCCATGGACGGCGCCTCCAAATTTGTGCGCGGCGACGCCATCGCCGGCCTGCTGGTCGTGTTCATCAACGTGATCGGCGGCATGATCATCGGCATCGCGCAGCAGGGCCTCACCTTCGCCGAGGCCGCCCGCTCCTACACCATCCTCACCGTCGGCGACGGCCTGGTGACGCAGGTGCCGGCGCTGATCGTCTCCACCGCCGCGGGCCTGCTGGTGTCGAAGGCCGGCATTGCCGGCGCCGCCGACAAGGCGCTCTTGAAGCAGCTCTCCGGCTATCCCAAGGCGCTCGGCATGTCGGGCGCGGTGATGCTGGTGATGTCGCTGTTGCCCGGCATTCCGATGCTGCCCTTCCTGGTGCTGGGCAGCGGCGCCGGCGCACTCGCCTTCATCGTCGACAAGCGCACCAAGCTGGCGCTGGCCGCCGAAAGCAAAAAGGCCGAAGCCGACAAGGCCGAGAGCGCGGAGGAGCCGATCTCGGTTTCGCTCAAGATGGACGACCTCAAGGTCGAGCTCGGCTATGCGCTGCTGCCGCTGGTCAATGCGCCCGACGGCAGCGACCGGTTGACCGAACAGATCAAGGCGTTGCGCCGCTCGCTCGCCGCCGAAATGGGTTTCGTGATGCCGGCGGTGCGCATCCTCGACAACGTGCAGTTAGATGCCAACACCTACGTCATCAAGATCAAGGAAGTCGAAGCCGGCAGCGGCAAGGTCTGGCACGGCCAGTTCATGGTCATGGACCCGGCCGGCGGCCAGGTGAAGCTGCCCGGCACGCATACCACCGAGCCGACTTTTGGTTTACCGGCGACCTGGGTCGATGCCGGCCTGAAGGACGAAGCCGCGATGAAGGGCTACACCGTGGTCGACGCCGCCACCGTGCTGTCGACGCATCTGACCGAGCTGTTGAAGAACAACATGGCAGAGCTCTTGTCCTACGCCGAGGTGCAGAAGCTGCTGAAGGACCTGCCAAAGGAGCAGGCCGAGCTGCTCAAGGACCTGGTGCCGTCGCTGATCACGGTGTCCGGCATCCAGCGCGTGCTGCAAATCCTGCTGGCCGAGCGCGTCTCGATCCGCGATCTCGCCACCATCCTGGAAGGCATCGCCGAGGGCGTCGGCTCATCGCGCAACCCGACGATCCTGGCCGAGCATGTGCGCGCCCGCATCCAGCGCCAGATCTGCGCCCAGAACATGAGCCCCGGCGGCTATTTGCCGCTGATCGCGCTGTCGGCGAAATGGGAGCAGGCCTTCGCCGAAGCCATGATCGGCCAGGGCGAGGAACGCCAGCTCGCCATGCAGCCCTCCAAGCTCACCGAATTCATCACGCTGGTGCGCGAGAAATTCGAGGCGGCGGCGCGCGAAGGCGAGGCGCCGGTGCTGGTCACCTCGGCCGGCATAAGGCCGTTCGTACGCGGCATCGTCGAGCGCTTCCGCGCGCAGACGCCGGTGGTGGCGCAGTCGGAGATTCATCCAAGGGCCAGGCTGAAAACGGTGGGGAGTATTTAAGGCGCGGAATTAGCTCCCGTCGCACCGCTCAACTGCCCGACTCATTTGCCGACAACTTATTAACGACTGCTTGTAATCCTTGCGGCAGCCTTGCGTCGCCAAATTCCAGGCGCACGCGATGATGGCCAACCCCGCCTGCTTTGGCGCGCAAATCAAAATCGTTCAGATACCCGACGATCTCCTTGGAAAACTCCTCTACATCGCGCGATTGAACGACACTGCCCGCCCCATCGACCACGAAGCGCGAAGCGCCAACTTCCGCAAAAGTGACCACCGGTAATCCTGACGACATGGCTTCAAGCACGCTCAGACTTAAAGCTTCCCATCGTGATGTGCATGCGAATACATCCGCCGCCCGATACCAAGGCCACGGATCGGATTTCTCCCCGGAAAGAAAAACCACATTTTCGAGGCCAGCGGCGGCGACATCGTGCAAAAAAGAACGGCTGGTTAAGAAATCCGTATCGCTGCCAATCCAGCAAAAGACCAACCGGCGGCTGTCAGCCTGCGAAAGCAGGTGTAGGCAACGAGCGGCGATTTGAATAAATAAATCGGTTCCCTTGATTAAGTGAACATAGCCAACGCCGAGGACCATTAATGCATCCTCCGGCACGCCGATCGTTTTCCGCGCCGTGCGCCGCTCGTCAAAACTTGTGATCGTAGCAGGCAAATGCGTCAGCACCGGCGGAGCAATGACGAGCTTGTCTTCGGGAATCGCATATCGATCCTTGTAATGCGCGCGATTCCATTCGGAGTAGACAGCGATATACTTCGACGTCCGTACGATGCTTTCCATGGTAGATGCGTCATAGAACACGGGCAATTCATGCAGCCACGTCAACTGATCGATTCCCGCCCGCGCGAACGCTTCATTATACTCCGTGAGCGTGACCGTATTGCAAATGGCAAGACCACGTGGCTGTAGCGCCGCGAACTTGTTGGCAATGATTGCCGCGAAATCGGCGCCGTCGATCTTCAGACGCTCACAAATTTCCGAGCCGCTGCACAGAGGCGCGACACTTGCGAAAGCATCAAGCAGGGGACCGCCGGAACGCGTCACAATGCGCAGTTCAAATCGGTCCAGTTGTTGCAGCGTTTTGGCCAAATGCAGCAGCGTGATCGGCGCGCCCGTGCGTGA
>JACQDO010000294.1 GCA_016201085.1 Hyphomicrobiales bacterium
ATCGGGCCCGTTGTCTTGCGTCCCTCGATGAACTTGTGCGCGGCTGCAGCCCCCCGAAGCGGAAAGGTTTTGACAACGTTGCTCGCTACCACCCCCTGTGCGACGGCATCGAACAGAGATTTTGCTCCGGCGTCGATTTCGCTTCGGTTCGACAAGTAATGCGAAAGCGCAGGACGGGTGATAATGAGAGACCCGCGAGCGCCCAAATCTTCGACGAGGTTGATCGGATCAGGAACGCCTGACGCCTGGCCGTAAGCTGCGCACATACCGACCAGCCGCAGGCAGTCGAGTGACCTTTGCAGCGTGTCCTTACCGATCGACTCATAGACAACGTCTACGCCTTTTCCGTCGGTAATCTTACGGGTGACAGTTACGAAGTCTTCGGTCGAGTAATTGATAACGTGATGACAACCGAGATTTCGAGCGATCTTGGCCTTCGCGTCGGTACTAACTGTACCGATCACAGTGGCTCCGAGATGCCGCGCCCAAGGACAAAGGATATGGCCCATGCCGCCAGCAGCCGCATGGATCAGAACATAATCGCCCGGCTGCACCTTGTGCGTTCGATGCAGGAGATATTGCGCAGTCATCCCCTTCAGGATTAGTCCTGCCAGTTGAACGTCATCCAATGGCAAGTCCTTTGGAACCTTGATCAACTTGTCAGCCGGGTAAAGACGCTCCTGACTATAGGCGCCGAGTGGGGGAAGACAGGTGCAAACTCGTTCGCCGACGGAGAACCCGCTGACGCCAGGACCCAACTCTTCGATCTCGCCAACTCCTTCGAACCCGACGACAATCGGCGGATCGCCGACGATCATCGGGTGCGGGATACCTGCTCGATGGTACGTATCAGCAAAATTCACGCCCACGGCCGTGCTGCGAAGACGTACTTGGCCACGCTCGGGAGACCCGACCTTGATCTCCTCCCACACGAAGTTGTCGGGTGCGCCTTTCTTGTAGATTACCGCCGCCATTCCCATGATGCGTTCCTCGTGTTGTTAGGCGCATCCTTGCTGCGAGGTTCGCAATTGTCTCGCGCGAACGGTTCGGTCCGTGCCGAACTGTTTTCGATTGATAGGTTTCCGGTATTGGCGATAGGGTTGAGGATGGTCGCGGCGGCAAACCTGGTGGAAGTGGCCGCGCTCGTGGGTGACACCGCGCGAGCGACGATGCTTAATGCCCTTATGGGCGGTCAGTCGCTGACGGCCACTGAGCTGGCTTACTGCGCCAATGTCTCCCGCTCGACTGCGAGCGGCCACCTGAGCAAGCTGGTTGCCGCGCGGATTTTGACGGTCACTCGCGAGCGCCGCTTCAGCTATTATCGGATCGCGTCCCCGCTGGTCGCGACAATGCTGGAGAGTATCAAGGTCGTCGCCGCCATAGAGGTGCCACCGCGCCGTCAGCCGCGGTCAGCAAACGACGATGCACTCCGTTTTGCCCGAAGTTGCTACGATCACCTGGCTGGCCAGGTCGGAGTCGCTGTTACCGATGCACTTGTGGCCATGGGGCACATCGTACTCACCGATGAAGGCGGTGAGGTCACGTCTTCGGGTGGGCATTTCCTGTCCACGTTCGGGGTTGATCTGAGGCCGCGGACTCGGCGGATTTTCTGCCAGCCTTGTCTCGACTGGAGCGAGCGTCGTTATCACCTCAAGGGACTCGTCGGAGCTCGGATTCTGGATCGTCTATTGGAGCTTGGATGGCTCAAACATGTGTCGGGCAGCCGTGCACTCCAACTCACGTCGTCTGGAAGGGCGGGCTTGTCTGAAATGTTCCAGATCGAGATCAACGACGAGGGTGTGCCAACCCGTCTGCCGATGTCGATTGCCATTTAGCCCGCTGCCAATCGGATCGTGCCCTCTGCAATGCGAGGAAGGATATCACGGCCGCCGCAACAATTCGGTCGCTTTCGGAGTAGAGCGGACGTTCAAAGAGCCCTGCTCCCTTTCGGGACCATGCTCTCTTACTCGCCACCTTCGCGGATCGGCGGCACGAAAGCGAGCCCCGTATCCCACGGGAAATAGATCCAGGTGTCCTGCGACACTTCAGTGATAAACGTATCCACGAGCGGCCGGCCCATCGGCTTGGCGTAGACGGTGGCGAAATGCGCGGCCGGCAGCAGGTCGCGCACCACGCGCGCGGTGTTGCCGGTGTCGACCAGGTCGTCGACGATCAGCACGCGCTTGCCCTGCTCGCGCAACGCGACGATTTCCGGCGCGATGGTCTTGAGCAGCGTCAGCTCGCCCTGGTTCTTGTATTCGTGATAGCTGGCGACGCACACGGTATCGATCATGCGCACATTGAGTTCGCGCGCCACGATCGCCGCCGGCACCAGCCCGCCGCGCGTGATGGCGACGATGGCGTCGAAGGGACCTGCCTCATGCAGCCGCCAGGCCAGCGCGCGCGAGTCGCGGTGGAACTGGTCCCAGGAGACCGGAAAGATTTTTTCCGAGCGCGGCGCGCTGTCGGACTGTGGTGTCGGCATGATGCTAACCGGCCGCCAGCTGCGACTTCACCTTGGCGATCATGTTTTCGACCGCGCCTTTCACCACCTGCAGCTTCTGCGGATCGCGCGAACGCACCACGATATTGGTATTGGGGCCGAGCTTCTCGTCGAAGAACGGATAGCTGCCGATGATCGCGTCCGGATTGGCCTTGGCGATCTCGCCGAGCGGCGTGCCGACGTCGCCTTCCTTGAGGTCGGCACGGATCGTTTCCGACATCATCTTGGTGCCGGTCTTGAGTTTCGGCGCCACCTCGTCGAGCATCGACTGCATCACGGTCGGGATGCCGGCCATGGTAATGACATTGCCGATCCAGAAACCGGGCGCGCCCGACACCTTGTTGACCACCAGCGCCGCGCCTTCCGGGATGCGCGCCATGCGCATGCGCGCTTCGTTGAGCTCGCCGCCGGTCTTGGCCAGCCGCTCCTTGAGGATCGCCACCGCCTCCGGATGATACGGCAGCGCGACGCCGAAGGCCTTGGCGATGCAGTCGGCGGTGATATCGTCGTGCGTCGGCCCGATGCCGCCGGTCGTGAACACGTAGGTGTATTTCGCGCGCAGCGCGTCGATCGCCTCGATTATCGCGGCCTCGTCGTCGGAGACCACGCGCACTTCCTTGAGGTCGATGCCGATGGCGGTGAGATAGTCGGCGATAAAGCCGATGTTCTTGTCCTTGGTGCGGCCGGAGAGGATTTCGTCGCCGATGACGAGCACTGCCGCGGTGACGATTGCACTGGTGCTCATGATGTCCTTCTAAGCTAGACCCATACAGGTAGCTCGCGCCCATCGGCCGCTCAAGCCGCCGGACGGCACATGGCGCCGCCTAATATTTGGGCAGCAATCTAAGCCGAATGCCGCCGTCCCGTCGCGCGAATAGGCGGTTTTGCACGCTTTTTCTTGCTTAGTTTTTTGGCCTGAAGCTTGCACTTCTCAAGTGCAGGATGGGAACCGAGGGGCACCCAGTCCAGTTCGGATGGAGTAGCCCCGAGGATCGGTTCGGGTGTTGCTGGGGATCGGCGATGGCTACCGCCTTCGATGAGATGCAGGGCCAGGACGGCGGCGTGCGGCCGGCCTATGGCGAGCTGTCGCGCTGGCTCAAAGAGGTGCCGCCCGACGTACTCGACTATCGCCGGCGCGAGGCCGAGCTGCTGTTTCGCCGCATCGGCATCACCTTCGCGGTCTATGGCGAGGCCGACGCGCAGGAACGGCTGATCCCGTTTGACGTCATCCCGCGCATCATTTCCGGCGCCGAGTGGCGGCTCCTGGAAAAGGGCCTCACCCAGCGCGTCAAGGCGCTCAATCTGTTCCTCAAGGATATCTATGGCGCGCGCGAGATCCTGCGGGCCGGCGCGGTGCCCGACGACCTGGTGTTCCGCAATCCGGCTTTCCGTCCCGAGATGAGCGGCCAGAGCGTGCCGCACGACATCTACGTGCATATCGCCGGCATCGACGTGGTGCGGGTCGACGCCGACACCTTCTATGTGCTGGAGGACAATGCGCGCACGCCCTCCGGCGTCTCCTACATGCTGGAAAACCGCGAGATCATGATCCGGCTGTTTCCGGAACTGTTCGCGCGC
>JACQDO010000224.1 GCA_016201085.1 Hyphomicrobiales bacterium
CCCGCAGCGGCAGGGATTCATCGCCGCCACCAGCATGAAACGCGCCGGATAGGTGATGCGGTGATTGACGCGCGCGATGGCGACCTCGCCGGTCTCCAATGGCTGGCGCAGCGAGTCGAGCACCTGCGCGGAGAATTCCGGCAGCTCGTCGAGGAACAGCACGCCGTTATGCGCCAGCGAGATTTCGCCCGGGCGCGCGCGCAGGCCGCCGCCGACCAGCGCCGGCATGGAAGCGGAATGGTGCGGCGAGCGGAACGGCCGTTTGTTGGTGAGCGCGCCGCCTTCGATCACGCCGGCGACGGAGGCGATCATCGACACTTCCAGCAATTCGGCCGGCGCCAGCGGCGGCAGGATCGAGGGCAGCCTTGCCGCCAGCATCGACTTGCCGGCGCCGGGCGGGCCGACCATCAGCAAATTATGGCCGCCGGCGGCGGCGACCTCGAGCGCGCGTTTGGCGCTCTCCTGGCCCTTGATGTCGGCGAGGTCGAGCGGCGTGCCGTCGAGCTCGCGGATTTTCGGCTGCGGCCGCGACAGCACTTGCGTGCCCTTGAAATGATTGGCGAGTTGAATGAGCGACTGCGCCGCGACGATCTCGATCTCGGGGGAAGCCCAGGCCGCTTCCGGGCCGCAGGCGGCCGGGCAGATCAGCCCCTGCGCGCGCGCATTGGCGCCGATCGCCGCCGGTAGCACGCCGGCCACGGCTGCGATGGAGCCGTCGAGCCCGAGCTCGCCCAGCACGGTGAAGCCGGCAAGCGCGTCCTGCGGCATGGCGCCAATGGCGGCCATCAGGCCGAGCGCGATCGGCAGGTCGTAATGGCTGCCTTCCTTGGGCAGGTCGGCGGGCGCCAGATTGATGGTGATGCGGCGCGCCGGCAAAGCGAGGCCCGAGGCGATCAAGGCCGCGCGCACGCGCTCCTTGGCTTCCGACACCGCCTTGTCGGGCAGGCCGACGATGTTGAAGGCGGGCAGGCCAGGCGCCACCTGCACCTGCACGTCGACGGCGCGGGCCTCGATGCCCTCGAAGGCGACCGTTGCGACGCGCTGGACCATTGCGGTGACCCCACAACCCGACACCCGTCAGGGTAGCGGAAATCGCGGGCATCCACAAGAACATTTGCAGAACAAAGCGACTCAAGTACACTGGCCGCCGGGGGACAGGATGGGATGAACGGCCATGATTGACAGGCAAGCGATGGCGAATGACCTGCAGCAGGCGCGACAGGCCCGCATGGAGGCGCAAGCCGCCAATTCCGAGGTGGAAGAGCTGATCTGGCAGGTGCAGCACGTGCGACTAGGGCGCCAGCGCATCGTGTTTTCGATTGCCGGTTTCGACCAGGAGCCGGATGGCCCGACTCATTAACGCCTGCCGCGCGGCTCAGGCCGCCCGCTGCGGCACAGGATCGCGCAAGGCCGCCATCAGTGTCGCCTGATTGCGATCGACGAACGCATTGCGCTCCGCCAGCAGGCGATCGAGGAATGCCTCGCCGGCCCGCGCGAGCGTGGCGATGTCCGGCGCCGGACCGCTGCCAGTCGAATGGCGCGTCGCCAGTTGCTCGACGACGCGGAACAGCAACGCGTTGCTCTCGCGGATGATCGAGCGCAGCCGGCCGCGATAGCGGCTCATGCCGGGCAGGCTCGGAAACAGATGCTGCATCACGGCGGCTTCGTTGCAGGCCCAGTTGAGCTGCGGCGACAGCGCCTTGTAGCCGTGCACCCAGCCGGACACGTCGATGGTTTGCGCCAGCTGCCGGTAGAAGGCCTCCACCCGCGGGTCGAGGAAATCGTAGTCGGGCGCGCAGACATCGCCGCGCAGCCGGCCGGCGCGCTCCAGCTCGTCCTTGATCGGCGTGCCGTCATAGGGAAGCATCTTGCAGAACACGGCGCCGGCGCTGCCGTCGCCGACGATGGCGCGCAGGAAATCGATATTGCCGGCGATCGAGTCGAACGTGCTGGAGGGATCGAGCAGCATGAAACCGAACTCGAACATGATGCCGAGCTCTTTGAGGATGCGCACCGCGCGCAGATTTTGCGCCACGGTGATTTCCTTGTTGAGCACCTTCAGGCCTTCTTCCGTGCCTGATTCCAGACCCATGTAGACGAGGTAGAGGCCGGCATCGCGCATGCGCGCCATCAGCTCCGGCTCGACCGCGTCGGCGCGGCAATTGATCTTCCAGATCGCCCGCCCGGGCAGCCCAGCGCGATGCAGTTCATCGACGAATTCATTGGCCCAGGCGCGCCACACCTTGCCGAACAGCGGGAAGTCGTCGTCCTGAAACAGGAAGATCGAAATGCCGCGCTCTTCCTGCAACGTCACCATCTCGCGCACCACTTCGGACGGCCGCCGCGTGCGCACCACTTTGCCGGGGGCGGTGCGGTAGAAGGTGTGAATCGAGCAGAACGAACAGGTGCGCGCGCAGCCGCGGCTCGCCAGCAGCGGCAAGGCGCGCCGGCCGAGCACGAGATTGGGCGGGAAGTCGCGGTCCGGATAAGGCAACCGGTCGAGATCGGGCATCAGCTTGCGCGGCGGCGTCGCCACCACCTCGCCGTCGTCGCGCACGTAGCAGAGGCCGTCGATCGTGCGCCAGTCGGCCTGGGTATGCAGCGCGCGCACCAGCTCGAGCAAAGTGAGCTCGCCTTCGAACCGCACGACGCTGTCGAGTTCGGGCACGGTCGCCAGCGTCTGCCGATAGCTCAGCGTCGGGTAATGCCCGCCCATGGTGAAATGGCAGTCGACGCCACGATCGCGCAAGGTGCGGATCAGCGCGCCGAATTTTCTGATGTAGAATTGGAAGATCAGCGAGAAGCCGATCAGGATCGGGTCGAGCTCCTTGGCGCGCGCCAGGATTTCGGCCGGATCGCGCTCGTAGTCGATCACTTCGACCGCGTAGCCGTGCTGGCGCAGCGTCGATGCCAGATAGCCGATCCCGAGATTGGCCTGGCGCTGGAAGCCGATCAATATCACCGTGCGCGGCTTCGACGTTGGCGCCGGTGCCGCATCGGCGGTCGGACCGTCGGCGGAAGCGACGTCGTGCTGTGTATGGTCGCAACAACGGTCGGACTGGACATCGGAGCCGAGAGCCATGACGACCTCCCGTGCGTAAGCAATGAACCGGCGCACGTTGCCGTGCGCGCCGCGGGTAGGGACGCGCGTTGTTCAGATCTGCGCCTGTTGCAAGCCGGCTTAGCCGCCGGCCTTGACGGCGGACAGGGCTTTATCGAGCGTCTTGCCCTGCAGCGCATTGACCTCGCGCTGGTGTTCGAGCCGGATCACGTTGATCTGCTGGGCGACCTTCGGGTCCAGAGCCGCCCATGGCGGGATCGGGTCCCAGAAGATGTGCGGATTGAATTGCAGAATGTCCGGTCGCGTGGCCACAGGCACTTTCACTTTCGCAAGCTTGACCATGACGCTCGTCCTCCCAGAGTGAAGAGGTAATTCTGACATAATTCAACTTATTGGAGCAATAGAAATGCGTGCAAATCGGCGTGACCGCAACCTTCGACCGAGCCGACCGTTGATATTGCTGCGAAAGCCGCCGATCATCGCCCTCCCACTGCGTGAGGAGGCGGCCATGGCTCTGCGGTTACCGACCCTCTGCATGCTGATGTGGCTTGCCACCAGTGCCTTGGCGCAGGCGCAAGACCTCAAGCCGTGGAAGCACGGCGTGATTGAGCCCAAGGGCGACGCCGGCTTCTCGCTGATGGTGAGCCGGCGCGACTTTGCCGCCAAGCAAGGCCTCAAGCTGGAAATTTTCAACTTCAAGAACGGCGCCACCGCGCACAAGGCGCTGCTGGCGGGCGAGATCGACAGCATCGAATCCTCGCCCGGCGCCGCCATTCTGGCCGGCGCGCGCGGCGCCGACATCAAGATTCTCGGCTGCGACTGGCCGGGCGTGCCGCATGGGCTGATGGTGCGCTCGAGCATAAAAAAAGTGGAAGACCTGAAAGGCAAGACGGTGGCGGTGGCCGCGCCCGGCTCGCTGCCCAATCTGCTGATCGGCGCGCTGCTGGAGAAATACAATATTCCGGCGTCGGAGGTACGTCTCGCCAATCTTGGCGGCGATCTCGACCGCTACAAGGCGGTGGTCGCCGGCGTCGCCGATGCCGGCATCGTGGCGGCCGAGTTCCTTTCGGTGGCGCCCAAGGACATCGTCATGCTGGTGGCCGGTCGCGATATTCTGCCGAACTATGTGCGGCTGTGCCTGACCACCACCGGCAAGGTCGTGAGCGAGCGGCGCGCCGACGCCGTCGGCTTCGTCGCGGCGGAAATGGACGCGCTGCGTTTCGCCGTGTCGCATCGCGACGACACCATCGCGCTCACGCGCGAACTCATCCATGCCAAGCCGGACGATCCACGCCCGGCCTACGCCTTTGACGATACCGTCAAGCATGGCTTGGTCGATGCGGCCGTCCCGCTGCCGCTCGATAAATTGAGCTGGATGCAGGCCGAGCTGGTGAAAGCCGGCAATCTGAAGACGCCGATCGATCTGGCCAAAATCACCGACGCGAGCATTCGCGCCGAGGCGGAGAAGCGGGTGGGGAAGTGACTCTCTGTCATTCCGGGGCGCGAGCGCAACGAACGAACCCGGAATCCAGAGACGCATGTTGTGCTTCTCTGGATTCCGGGTCCGGCGCAAACGCGCCGTCCCGGAATGACAAATTTATATCTTCACCGGCGCCATGATGCCCGTGGGGAAAATCTCCTCCGGCTTGGCCAGCCCATGCGCGATGCCCTGTTCGTGCACGTAGCGCAGGAATAGCTCCAGCGTCGGCCGGTTGGCTTCGATGCCGTAAGGATAAAGCTCGCCGAACATCTCCTGCATGCGCCGGGCGTAATCGGTCAGCCACGGCACCGGATAGCGCGACACCGCCGGATCGAGGATGCGCTCCAGGCTGCGCCGCTTGGATTCCTCGAAGGCGTTGAGCAGATTACGCGCCGCCCAGGGCGCGCCGGCGAGGATCGCCTTGCGCAGCGCGATGACATGCATGATCGGGTAGACGCGCGTGTCCCGGTAATAGCGCTGCTCGATTTCTTCGTAGTCGGGAAACAGCCGAATTACGTCGGGATGCTTCTGGCGGAACGAGTCGGGTGGCCGCGCGATGATGACGGCATCGAGCTCGCCGGAGGCGATCATGCCGCTTAGCGTCTTGTCGGGCATGCTCGTGAGCTTGACGTCTTGCGGCAGCGTCAGCTCGACCTTCTCGATGCGGCCGGCCTCGTTGGTGCCGGCCTGCACCCAGTCGATGTCGGCGAGCGGCACGCCGCCCTCGTGCATCAGCCAGCCGCGCATATAGACCGCGGCGGTGTGCGCCCATTCCGGCACGCCGATGCGCTTGCCCTTCAGGTCCTTGGCGGTTTTGATGTTTTTGTTGCGGTTGACGTAGATCGAGGCGAAGCGGAACAGCCGCGAGGCATAAACCGGCAGGCCGACGATGTCGCTGTCGGGCCTCGTCACCTGCGCCGAGAATTTGGCGAACGAGAGTTCGGAGACGTCCCATTCGCGGTTGAAGGTGAAACGCGAGAAAATTTCGTGATGGCCCAATGTGAGCCAGGTGGCGTCGATGCCCTCCGCCGTGACCTGCCCGAGGCGGAAATCGCGGAAGTGGTCGTAGTCGCTGGTGGCGATGGTGAGCTTGAGGCTCATGGTATTATTTTTTCCGCTTCGCCTCGATCTTGTCCCAGATGATCGCCGCGATGTCGGGCCCGCCCAAATTCTTGATGGCGCGGATGCCGGTTGGCGAGGTGACATTGATTTCAGTGATAAAGTCGTCGATCACGTCGATGCCGACGAACAGCAGTCCGCGCTCGCGCAGCGGCTGCGTCAGCCGCTTGCAGATGTCGCGCTCGCGCGCGGTCAAGTCGGTTGCCGCCGCAGCGCCGCCGCGCACCATGTTGGAGCGCAGGTCGTCGGCGGCCGGAATGCGGTTGACCGCGCCGGCGAACTCGCCGTCGACCAAAATGATGCGCTTGTCGCCGTGCTTCACCGCGGGGAGGAATTTCTGCACCACCCATTGCTCGCGGAACGTATTGGCGAACATGTCGTAGAGCGAGCCGAAATTGAGATCGTCGCGCGTGATGCGGAACACGGCGCCGCCGCCATGGCCGTACAGCGGCTTCATCACGATATCGTCGTGCTCGGCGCGGAACGCCTTGATCTCGGCGAGGTCGCGGGTGAGCAGCGTCGGCGGCATCAGGTCGGAAAATTCCGTGACGAACACCTTCTCCGGCGCGTTGCGCACATGCGCGGGGTCATTGACCACCAGCGTCTTGGGATGGATGCGCTCGAGCAGGTGGGTGGTGGTCACATAAGCCAGGTCGAAGGGCGGGTCCTGGCGCAGCAGCACCACGTCGAATTCGGCAAGCTCCACCCGCCGCGGCTCGTCGAGCGTGAAATGGTCGCCGGCCTTATCGCGCACCGCCAGGCTTTCGACGGTTGCAAACAGCCGGCCGTCGCGCAGCGCCAGCCGGTCCGGCGTGTAATAGGCGAGCTTATGGCCGCGTTTTTGCGCTTCCAGCAGCAGCGCAAAGGTCGAATCGCCCTTGATGTTGATCCGCTGGATCGGATCCATTTGCACCGCGATTTTCAGGCTCATGCACGACCTTTTTGGCGTTCTTTTCGGGCGAACGGCGTGAATTTAAGGCAAACAAAACGTTAACAGTTTACCGCCACTATAGCCCTACAGGGACGCGTCTGACACAGGTGGGGGCTGCTTTTGACTTTGCCGAAGCTTTCAATCGCCGCCAAGCTCTATGCGATCTTCGCATTGCTGGCCACCATCACTGTAGCGCTGTCGGCGGTGGCGGTCTCGACCGCGCGCTATCACGCGGCGCTCACCGCCGAATTTGAATCGGTCAATACCGGCAGCCGCAATGTCGAGCGCGTCAAGAGCCTGATCTACGCGGCGATGATCGAGACGCACAGCATCGAGATGTCGCAGGACCAGAGCGACGCGACCAAGCACGCGGACGCGCTGTTCAAAATCAACGACCAGATCGCCGCCGTGATCGCCGACTGGCATGGCGGCGTGTACGAGAGCGACGCGGCGTATTTCGGCCAGTTCGCGGTTCGCATTTTCCCATTCCAGGAATTCGTAGCCGAGCTTGCAAAACTCGCCAAGGAGCGAGGACCGCAAGCCGCTCGCGAATGGACGGAAAAGAATTATCCAGCCGACGTGAGCAAAACGCTCAGCCAGGAATTCGAAAAACTGAACCGACATTACAGCGACGGCGCCGCGCGGATCTACACCCGCATCAACATAGGGATCAGCCGCGCCGCCATTCTGCTGACCGTGCTGGCCGGGCTCGCGGTCTTGCTGGCGACCGCCGGAGCATTCGCGATCTCGCGCAACGTGGCCAAGCCGCTCGCGGCAATCACGCGAGTGACCGAGCAGGTCGCCGGCGGCGATGGCACGGTTGCAATTCCGTTCAGCCAGCGCGGCGACGAGATCGGCGCGCTGGCACGTTCAATCGGCGTGTTCCAAGAGGCCATGTTACGCAACGAAGAGCTCAACCGCACCGTGGTCGACGATGCCGATACGCGCGCGCGCCGGCAGGAGCAGATGTCGAATGAGATCGCGCGCTTCTCGGCCGACGTGGAGGCAACGCTCTCCGAACTCGGCCGCATCTCCGATTACATGCTGGCGGCCTCCTCGCAGCTCGCCAATGCCGCCGCCGACGCCTCCGCCAAGACCACGCGCGCGGAAGCTGCCTCAACCGAGGCTTCCGCCAACGTGCGCGACATCGCCTCGGCCGCCGACGAACTATCGGCTTCGGTCAACGAGATCGACCGCCAGGTCGCGCAGTCC
>JACQDO010000225.1 GCA_016201085.1 Hyphomicrobiales bacterium
ACCATCGTCTATGCCTTCATGCAGGCGGTCGGCATGGTCAACGACCATCTGGTGACATGCCATCGCCACGCCGCCTGCGCCAAGATTACCAAACGCAAATGAGCAAGCCGCGCAAAATCGCGAGAAAAGGAGCGCCGCGCGCCTGGCAGCGCATGCTGTCGGGCCGCCGGCTCGATCTGCTCGACCCCTCGCCGCTCGACGTCGAGATCGAGGACATCGCGCACGGACTGGCGCGTGTCGCGCGCTGGAATGGCCAGACCAAGGGCGCCCACATCTACTCGGTCGCCCAGCATTCGCTGCTGGTGGAGGCGCAGGCGCGCGCCAAGACGCCGCGGCCCGATGCCAAGGGCCGCATCGCCGTGCTGCTGCACGACGCGCCGGAATACGTCATCGGCGACATGATCTCGCCGTTTAAGGCGGTGATCGGCGACAGCTACAAGGCGGTGGAGCACCGGCTGCTCGCCGCCATTCATCTGCGCTTCGGACTGCCGGCGAAACTGCCGGAGACGCTCACCACGCTGATCAAGGCGGCCGACCGCGCGGCCGCTTATCTCGAGGCAACGCGGCTCGCCGGCTTCGCCGAGGACGAGGCGCGCAAGTTCTTCGGCCCGCCGCCGAAATATTCCGCGACAATCGAGCGCGATTATCTCACGCCCTGGCCGGCCGGCACGGCGCAAGCGCGCTTCAAGGAGCGCTTTGCCAGACTGCTGCGGGGATGACCGGCATGGACGGCAAGAGCGCGCTCGATATCGAATTGTCCGAGGGGCTGACGCTGGCGGTGCCGGCGAACCTGGAATCCATCACCACCTATGTGCTGCTCGAACAGGAGCGCTGGTTCGAGAAAGAGATCGACTTTCTGCATCGCTGGCTGCGGCCGGGCATGACGGTCATCGATATCGGCGCCAATCTAGGCGTCTACAGCCTGCCGGCGGCGCGCCTGGTCGGCCCAAGCGGCCGCGTATTCGCCTATGAGCCCGGCAGCGAGACGCGCGCGCTGCTGGAGCGCAGCCGCGAACTGAACGAGACGGTCAATCTCCATATTTCGCCGTGCGCGCTCTCCGATGGCGTGCGGGAGGGCCGCCTGGTGTTCGGCAATTCGGGCGAACTGAACGCGCTCGGCCAAACGGGGGCCGGCGAAACCGTCCGTATCGCCAGCCTCGATAGCGAAGACGACGCGCTCGGCTGGCCGGCGCCCGATTTCATCAAGATCGATGCGGAAGGCGAGGAAGAGCGCATCATCGCCGGCGGCAGCAAATTCTTTGCCGAACACTCGCCGCTGGTGATGTTCGAGATCAAGGCAGACAAAGTGAACGAGCCGCTGCGCGGCCTGTTCCGGGCCATCGGGTACGATGTATTTCGCCAGCTTGGCGGCGCCCCGATACTGGTCCCGGATGACAGCAAGCAGCCGGTCGATCGCTATGAACTGAATTTATTTGCCGCCAAACCCGACCGCATCCGCGCCTTGGCGCAACAGGGGATGCTGGTCGAACGGATCGCGTCCTGGACGGCGGGCGAAGCCGAGCTGAACAATGCCGATACCTTCTGGCGCGCTCAGGGCTTCGGCAGGCTGGTGGATGGCGCGAACGACAAGGCCGCGTTCGCCGATCAAGACTACCGCGAGAGTTTCGCGGCTTATGCGGTGTGGCGCGATGCCGAGCGACCGGTTGCGTTGCGCTGTGCCGCACTCGCCTTTGCATTGCAAAACCTGCGCACCGAATGCGAGCGCCAACCGACGGCGGCGCGCCTGTCGACGCTGGCGCGCGTCGCCTGGGAATGGGGCGCCCGCGCGGAAAGCGTCGACGTGCTCGGACGTCTGCTGCAAACCATGGAAGCCGGCGTGCCCCGCCCGAGCGAACCGTTTTTGCCGGCCAGCGCGCGCTTCGATGCCGTCGCGCTGGGCGAGCAGCCGGCCAATTGGTTTCTGGCGGCGGCGTTCGAGCAGCTCGTGCGCGCCTCCAGTTTCTCGTCGTTGATTTCGGGCGCGACGCCGATCGTGGAATGGCTTGCCAGCCAGCCGTTCTCGCTCACCGAGATCGAACGCCGCCGGGTGCTGTGCGAGGCCCGCGCCGGGCGGCGGCCACAGGTTTCTCCGCGTCTATGTCAGGCGGCCGCGGATCATCGCAACGCCGACATCTGGCGCGCCGGCAAGGTGCCGGGCACGCAGCCGCCCGCCCAGCCATGACAAATCGCATGCTCCGTCATAGATTGGACAAACGAGTCAGGTTTTTCACGCCGTCATGATCCACGTCTGCTCGCTCGCGCGCCTCTATGACACGGTCGACGAGACCGGCGCGCGCCACATCGTCACGCTGTTGCGCCTCACCGACCGGGTCGAGCGGCCGCGCCATATCGCGCCGGAGAACCATCTGGTGCTGGCGGTCGACGACATCTCCATGCCGATGGAGGGCTGCACCGTGCCCGGGCAGGAGCACGTCGAACGGCTGATCGAATTCGTCGGCGGTTGGGACCGCGCGGCACCGCTGGTGGTGCATTGCTTCGCCGGCATCAGCCGCTCGACCGCCGGCGCCTATGTCGCGGCCTGCGCGCTCAATCCGCGGCGCGACGAGCAGCAGATCGCCTGGGACATCCGGCGCGCCTCGCGCACCGCGCAGCCAAATATGCGCATCGTCTCGATCGCCGATCGCCTGCTCCAGCGGCAGGGCCGCATGGTGCGCGCGGTCGAGACCATCGGCCCCGGCCAATCCGCCGCCGAAGGTGAACCTTTCCGCCTCGACCTCGACTAAGACGGCAGACTAATCGGACCGCCAGCCCGGTTCCCTCCCGGCTTGCGCGCCGTTAGCATGTGCCGCCGCAAGCGGCTGGGAGCGCGCGCCATGGAAGAGGTCGGTCTTGTTTTGCTGGGGATCGCGATGGTCCTCGCATTCCCTGTCATCGCCATCGTTGCCTTGGTCAGCGCGCTCAATGCCAAGGAGCGCGCCCGCCTGCTTGAGTTGCGCGTTACCCGACTGGAAGTCGGCGCGCCTGCCGCAGGTATCGCGCCGGCCGCCGAACCACAGCCGATTATCTTCGCGCCGCCGCCGCCGATCGGCGAACCGGTTATCGAAACACCGAGCGCCGATTTGCCGCCTCCGCCGGCGCCGCCCAGACCGGAGCCATCCGCAGCGCCGGCACCCGCCGATACGAAACAGTCGACCACGCTCGAAGAGCGCTTCGGCACCCAATGGGTGGTGTGGATCGGCGGCCTGGCGCTGGCGCTCGGCGCCATCTTCCTGGTGCGCTATTCGATCGAGCAGGGCCTGCTCGGCCCGGGCGTGCGCATCTTCCTTGGCGCGCTGTTCGCCGGCCTGCTGATTGCCGCCGGCGAATGGGCGCGTCGCAATGAGATTGCCGCCGGGGTCGTAGCCATACCGACCCGGCATATTCCGAGCATCCTCACGGCCGCCGGCACCGTCGCCGCCTATGCCACCGTCTATGCCGCCTTCGCGCTGTACGAATTCCTGTCGCCGCCCGTGGCTTTCGTGCTGCTCGGCCTGGTGGCCCTGGCGACTCTCGCCGCCGCGCTGCTGCACGGACCGGCGCTCGCCGGGCTGGGCCTGGCCGGCGCCTTCGTCACGCCGCTGCTGGTGCCCTCGGACACACCGAACTACTGGGCGCTCTATGTGTATCTGGCGATCGTCAGCGCCGCCGCCTTTGCCTTGGCGCGCCTGCGGCTGTGGCGCTGGCTCGCCATCACGGCGGTGGTGCTCGGCGCGCTGTGGACGCTGCCCGGCGTCGACTATCCGAACGTTGAGGCGCTCACCGCGCATCTGTTCCACGTGCTCGCCGGTTTCGCGCTGGTCGCCGCGCTGATTGTCTCCGGCCTGCTCTATGGCCCCAGCGCCGAGCCGGGCAAAATCGACGAGATTTCCTCCGGCGCGATC
>JACQDO010000226.1 GCA_016201085.1 Hyphomicrobiales bacterium
CTCGATGCCTGCCGGGCCGCCGACATCGCGGTCGAAGTTGTTCCCGGCATCACGGCAGCGCAAGGCGCAGCCGCCAGGCTCGGCCTGCCGCTCACCGACCGCCAACATGCGCGCCGGCTGCAATATGTCACCGGCCACGCCAAGGACGGCCAGCTACCCGCCGATATCGATTGGCGCAGCCTTGCCGATCCCACGACCACCACGGCGATCTACATGCCAACCAAAACGCTGGAGACTTTGGTCACGCGCGCCATCGCCGCGGGCCTCGACCCGACAACGCCGGCCATCGCCATCGCCCGCGCCACGCGGCCCGATCAGGCGGTGGTCGCCGCAGCCATAAGCGAGCTACCCGCCCGCCTGGCGCAGGCCGCTTTGCCGGGCCCGGTGCTGGTGATGCTGGGGCGCACCCTCGGCGCGCGGATGGCCGAGCGGGCCGTCACGCCTGTGCGCCGGCACGGCTGATTGTGCGCCGGATTATAAACTCTGCGCGGTCTTGGAGCGCAGCGGCTTGGCCTTCGGCAAGGGCACGCCGCCCGCGCCGAAATCCGGCGCTTTCATGGTGGCCGGCTCCTGTTTGACGACCGGCGTCGGCTTGGGCAGCACCACGACCGGAGCGGCCACCGGTTCGAACAGCATCGGCCGCAGCCCCGGACTGACCGGCGGGAAGGTATCGGCCGCATAGGCGTAGGCATTGTACTGGTTGCTGCGGATCGGCTGGTTGGCGTCCTGGATGATGCGGTCGCCCTCGCGCCGGTTCTCGTAAGCGCTGCCACGGTCGTTGAAGCTCACCGAATAAGTCGGCTTGCTCGCGACCACCGGATCGAGCGAGGCGATGGTGCGGTCGTAGTCGTGCTTGTCGTAGAAAGCGATGCCGCGGTCGAGGAAGGCGATGGCGAAGTTCGGATTGAGCTTGATCGCCTGGTTGATGTCCTGCGTGGCGCGGTCGAACTCGCGCCGGTCGTAATAGGCGATGCCGCGATTGTAGAGCGCCAGCGCATAGCTCGGATTGAGCGCCAGCGCCTGGCTGTAGTCGGCGACGGCGCGCTCGAATTCGCCCTTGTTGCGATAGCCGAAGCCGCGATTGTTGAAGGCGTGCGCGTTCTTGGGGTCGAGACTGATGGTCTGGCTGAAATCCAGGATCGCCTTGTCGAAATCGTTCTTGTTGTCGTAGGCGATGCCGCGGGCGTTGTAGGCGGCCGCGAAGAGCGGGTCGAGTGAGATCGCGGCGTCGAAATCCTTGATGGCGCGGTCGAGGTCGCGCCTCACGTAATAAGCGTTGCCGCGGTTGTAGAGCGCGATCGTATAACCGGCGTTGATCTTGATCGCCTCGCCGAAGTCGGCAATGGCGCGGTCGGTCTCGCCCCGGTTGCGATAGGCGAAGCCGCGGTTGTTGAAGGCGACCGCGTTCCTCGGATCGAGCTTGAGCGCGGCATCGAGGTCGACGATGGCGCGGTCGTTGTCGCCGCGCATGCCGTAGCTGGTGCCGCGGTTGATGAGGGCGTCCGCCGATTTTGCATCGAGCCGCACCGCCTGTTCGAAATCGGCGATGGCGCGCTCCAGATCGCCCTTCATGCGATAGGCGAGACCGCGATTGTCGAACGCCCCCGCGTTGCGGGCATTGAGCCGGATGGCCTGGCTGAAATCGTTGATGGCGCGGTCGTAGTCGCGTTTGTCGCGGTAGCTGAGGCCGCGGTGGTAGAAAGCGAGTTCGTAGTTGGGATTGAAGCGGGTCGCCTCGCCGAAATCGGCGATGGCGCGGTCGAAATCGCGTTTCTCGTAATTGGCATTGCCGCGCTGATAGAAGCCGAGCGCGAATTTGCCGTCGAGCTTGACCGCCTCGCTGAAGTCGGCAATGGCGCGATCGATGTCGCCCTTGAGCCGGTAGGCGATGCCGCGGTTATAGAACGCCAGCGCATGCTTGGCATCGAGCCGGGCGGCCTCGTTGAAATCGGCGATGGCGCGGTCGAGATCGCCCTTGGCGCCGTAGCTCAGCGCGCGGTCGTAATAGGCCAGCACGTAGTCCGGCCGCAATCTGATGGCCTGATCGAAGTCGGCGATGGCGCGGTCGTAGTCGCGCTTGAACTCCAGCGCGTTGCCGCGATTGTAATAGGCCACCGCATGATTCGGGTTGATCTTGACGGCCAGATCGAAGTTCTGGATGGCGCGGTCGACATCGTGCTTGTCGCGATAGGCGAGACCGCGGTTGTAAAAAGCCAGGCTGTTGCGGCCGTCGAACTTGACCGCCTGCTCGAAGTCGGCGAGCGCGCGGTCGACATCGCCCTTGGCGGCGTAGGCGACGCCGCGATCGTTATAGCCCTGCGCGTAGCTCGGGTTGAGCTTGAGCGCGAGGGTCAGATCGGCGATGGCGCGTTCGTAGTCGCGCCGGGTGGCGTAGGCGTTGCCGCGGTTGTTCAAGGCGAGCGTGTCGGCCGCATTGAGCCGGACCGCGCTGTCGTAGTCGGCGATGGCCTGCGCGTAGTCGCCCTTGTCGTATTTGGCGTTGGCGCGATTGTAGAAGGCGGTGGCATAGCCGGCATTCAGCTTGATCGCCTGGTCGTAGTCCTGGATGGCGCGGTCGAGCTGGTTCTTGGCGGCATAGGCGATGGCGCGGTTGTTGAAAGTCGGCGCGTGCTGCGGGTTGAGCGTGACGGCCTGGTCGAAATCGGCGATGGCGCGGTCGGGATCGCCCTTGAGCCCATAAACGATGCCGCGCTCGTTGAACGCCATGGCCTGGCCGGGACTGAACAGGATCGCCTGCGTCAGGTCGGCGATCGCCTTGTCATAGGCGCCCTTGCTGGCCAGCGAATTGCCGCGCGCGATGAACGCCAGGGCCAGCTTGGGATTGAGCTTGATCGCCTGGTTGAAATCCTCGATGGCGCGGTCGAAATCGCGCTGTTCGTGGTAGGCGATGCCGCGGTTGTAGAAAGCGGCCGCGTTGCTCGGGTCGAGTTTGCCGGCCTGCTCGAAGTCCTGAATGGCGCGGTCGTAATCCTCGCGTTCGTAGCGCGCGACGCCACGGTCGTAATAGGCCATGGCGTCCTTCGCGTTCAGCCGGATGGCCTGGTCGTAGCTGGCGATGGCGCGCTCATGGTCGCGCTTCTGGAAAAACGCGTTACCGCGATTGTAGTAGGCGACGGAGAAGCTCGGATTGATCCGGATGGCGCGATCGAAGCCGGCGATGGCTTTGTCGAATTCGCCTTTCGCGGCGGCAGCGATGCCGCGATCGTTATAAGCGAGCGTGAAGATGGGGCTGAGCCGGATCGACTGCGCCAGCGCCATGGTGTCGCGGTCGTAGCCGCGCTGGTTGCGGATTTCGTCGCTTTTCGGGCTGGCCGCGATGGTGAATTGCGGATTGATCTTGATCGCGGATTCGAAGTCCGCGATGGCGTGTTCGAAGTCGCGCTTTTCGTAGTAGGCGATGCCGCGGCTGTGATGGGCGTACGCATCCTTGCCGTCGAGCTTGATCGCCTGATCGTAGTCGGCGATGGCGCGGTCATAGTCGTGCTTGTCGAAATAGGCGTTGCCGCGGTTGTAGTACGCGACCGAATAGCCTTGGTTGAGCTTGATCGCCTCGCTGAAGTCGGCGACCGCGCTGTCGCTGTTGCCTTTGTTGCGATAGGCGACGCCGCGATTGTTCAGCGCGATGGCGTTCTTCGGATCGAGTTTGAGGGCGTGGTCGAAATCCTGGATGGCGCGGTCGGTCTCGCCCTTGGTGCCATAGGCGACGCCGCGATCGTAATAGGCCCGCACATAGCTCGGATCGAGTTTGATCGCCTCGCTGAGGTCGGCGATGGCGTGATCGTAGTCGCGCTTGTCCAGATAGGCGTTGCCGCGGTTGCTGAAGGCCAGCGCGAAGCTCGGATCGATCTTTTGCGCCGTGCTGAAATCGGCGATGGCGCTGTCGTTGTCGCCCTTGGCGCGATAGGCGAGACCGCGGTGGTTGTAGGCCACCGCCAGCTTGCCGTCGTTCCGGATCGCCTGGCTGAAGTCGCCGATGGCGCGGTCGTACTCGCGCTTGCTGCTGTACGCGAGGCCGCGTGAATTGTAGGCCAGCGCGTTGCTGGGATTGAGCCGGATGACCTGGTCGAGATCCTTGATGGCGCGGTCGTGATAACCGAGCGTCTGCAAGGTCTCGCCGCGGTTGAACAGCGCCAGCGCGAAGCCGGAATTGATGGTGATGGCCTGGTCGAAGTCGCGCACCGCGCGTTCGAGCTCGCCCTTGTTCTTGTAGGCCATGCCGCGGTTGTTCAAGGCGGCGTCGAAATGCGCATTGGCCTTGATGGCCCCGTCGAAGTCGGCGATGGCGCGGTCGAGCTCGTCGCGGCCCTGGTAGATGGCGCCGCGATTGTTGAGCGCGACCGCGAAATTGGCATCGAGCGCGATCGCCTGGTCGAGATCGGCAAGCGCATGCGGGATGTCGCCCTTGCGCTGATAGAGCAGGGCGCGGCTGTTGAACACGCCGGCGTAGCTCGGGTTGAACTTGATGGCCTGCTCGAAGTCCAACAAAGCGCGATCGATCTTGCCGCGCGCGGCATAGGTGTTGCCGCGCTCGGTGAAGGCGGCGGCGTATTTCGGGTCGAGCTTGATCGCCTGGTCGTAGTTGCTTATCGCGCGTTCGTAGTCGCCTTTGCTCTGATAAGCATTGCCGCGGTCGACATAGGCCGCGGTGAATTTCGCATCGATATGCAAGGCCTGGTCGAAATCGGCGATGGCGCGGTCGAAATCGCGCCGGTCGCGATAGGCCAGGCCGCGGCCGTAGACGGCAAGCGAGTCGTTCGGATCGAGCCGGACCGCACTGCTCAGATCGGCGATGGCCCGGTCGTAGCTGCGGCGCTGGTAATACGCCATGCCGCGATTGTAATAAGCCGCGCCGAAGTTGGCATTGAGCTTGATCGCCTGATCGAAATCGGCGAACGCGCGCTCCTCGTCGTTGAGGCCGAGATAGCTGGAACCGCGCGCGTTATAGGCGGCGGCATGCTTGACATCGAGCTTGATCACGCGCGTGAAATCGGCGACCGCGCGCTGGTGGTCGCGCTTATCGTGATAGACCAGCCCGCGGCTGAAATAGGCGCTGGCATAATTTGGGTTGGCCTTGATCGCCTCGTCGAAATCGGCGATGGCGCGCTCTAAATTGCGCGATTTCTGATGTGCGTCGCCGCGATTGCTCAGTGCCGCGGCGAATTTCGGATCGATGCGCAAAGCCTGATCGAAATCGGCGATGGCGCGGTCGCTGTCGCCCTTGCCGTTATAGGCGAGCCCGCGCACGTTGAAGGCGGCGGTGTAATCGGGCTTGATATTGATCGCCTTGTTGAGATCGGCGATGGCTTGGTCATAGTCGCGCTTCTCGTAGAGCGCGTTGCCGTGCTCGTAATAGGCGTCGGCGTTCTTATCGGCGAGTGCGCGATCGATACTGCCGCGTTCGCGATAGACGATGCCGCGATGGTAGTAAGCCAGCGTATGCTTCGGGTCGAGGCGGATGGCTTGGCTGAAATCGGCGATGGCGCGCTCGTCCTCGTGCTTGGCGCGCAGCACCAGCCCGCGATTGTAGAAGGCGAGCGCGTTTTTCGGATCGATGCGGATCGACTGATCGAAATCGGCGATGGCGCGGTCGGCCTCCTTGCGCGCGGCATAGGTGACGCCGCGGTTGTAATAGGACAACGCATCCTTGGGATCGAGCTTGATCGCCTGCGCCAGGTCGCGCAGCGCCCGGTCGTAATCGTGCTTGTTGAAATAGGCGATGCCGCGGTCGTAATAGGCCAGCGCGTATTTGCCGTCGAGACGGATCGCCTGATCGTAATTCTGAATGGCGCGATCGTAGTTGCGCTTGTCGTAATAGGCGTTGCCGCGATTGTAATAGGCCAGCTGGTAGTTGGGATTGAGCAGCAGGGCCTGGTCGTAGTCCTTGATGGCGCGGTCGGTCTCGCCGCGGTTGCGATAGGCCAGGCCGCGATTGTTGTAGGCGAAGGCGTCGCGCGGATCGAGCAGAATGGCGCGGTCGTAGTCCTGGATGGCGCGGTCGCTGTTGCCCTTGGCGGCGTAGGCGATGCCGCGGTCGTTGAGCGCCAGGATGAAGTCGGGGGTGATCTTGATCGCCTGGTCGAAATCCTGGATCGCGCGCTCGTAATCGCGGATGTCGCGATAGGCCAGCCCGCGGCTGTGATAGGCGAACGCGTCGCTGACGTTGAGCTTGATGGCGCGGTCGTAATCCGGGATGGCGCGGTCGGGTTCGCCCTTGGCGCGATAGGCCATGCCGCGATTGTAGTAGGCGAGCCCGAAATTCGGATTGAGTCTGATCGCCTGATTCAAATTGTTGATGGCGTGATCGTAATCGCGCCGGTCATAATAGATGTGGCTGAGCGTATCGAACGCGACCGCGTTTTTCGAATCGTACTTGACCGCCTGTTCGAGATCCTGCAACGCGCGATCGGTCTCGCCGCGATCGCGGAACGCCAGTCCGCGATTGTAGAACGCTTCGCCGTTATTCGAATCGATGAGGATCGCCGCGTCGAAGTCGCGAATGGCGCGATCGCTGTCGCCCTTGGCGCGATAGGCCTTGCCGCGACTGATGAGCGCGTCGGACTTTTCTTTCGGGACCAGTGTCTGTTCGATCGCCGTGGTGCAGCTGCTGATGCGCAGATCGGTCGAGGCGGCTTCCTTGCCTTCGCATCTGAGCTGCTCGTGCGTCGCGGCGAATGAATGCTGCGCGGCCGTCAGCGTCAATGACGCCGCCATCGCGCCTATCCAGAATCGTCGCACTCCCCAGATCATGCGGCCTCGTCATTCCTGGTGTTGTATTACCTGCGCCGAGCCAGAGCTTTGTTTCGATGGCGAAGCTAAATGAAATGTTGCCCGTGGAGTCGCGCGCGTCGAGGAAATGAAAGAGTTAAGATTAATCTTTGAGCAGCGATGTCGCGCATCGCGTTAACGCAATCGGGTTAATGCAATCCGTGTTGCATTTACGAAAATAAGTTAAAGCGGCCGCGTCGACGGCGAACGATCGCCGCGCAACGGTCATCGCGGCGTGCGCCGGCAAAGGCGATCGCCTCGTCGTGTTGCGAGCAAAGTGAAAATGGCAAGCGGAGTGAAACGTCCGGCTACTTGAGCGCCGCGGCGCGCGCCGCCGCCGCCATATCCTCGAGCACGTAAGTAGGCGGCATCACATAGGCGATGACTTTGTGCTTGGGATAGACCGCTTCCTTGACCGTCGGGCCATGGTTGCCCGATACGACGATCGGATTGCCGTCGCCGTCGGTGCCGCGCACGACGCCGACATGGCCGGTGTTGGGGCCGCCACGATAGAATATGGCGATGGCGCCGACACGCGGGCCGTCGAGCTTCTTGCCGAACTGGAGGAACGAACGCGACGAGCGCGACTGCGTGCCTTTGCCGCCGGCCTGGCGGAAAACGTAATTCATGAAGTCGGCGCACCACAGCGTGGTCGGCAGGCCCATCTGTTTGGCCGTGCGGCCGCGCCAGCGCAGGGCCTCCAACAGCACGGCGGCGGCGCCGGGCACTTGCGCGGCGGCCAGCGCGGCGTCGCTGCGGCTGCGCGCCAACGGCTGTGCCTCGGAACGTTCGGTGATGGCAAATCGCTCGTTGCTACTGACGCCGGCTGCCTGTGCCGGCATGGCGATGCCAAATGCGAGAACGGAGATACTCAACGCTACAAACGCACGCTGCATTTTTTGTTTTTCCGATCGATCGACTTGATCGACCGGATCCCCCCTTACCCGACCCCACTCTGCTTACGGCACCCTATCCTATTTTTTATTACACCAGGGCGAAGAGATTTCGGCAAGACGTTCGTGAAGCTAGTTAATCTTCGCGATCCTCGCGATTGGCCGAATCGTCGGCAAGCCGCGTCTCGTCGCAATCCCCCGCCGCATAGTGTTATGGTTAAAGCGCGCGATGACGCAAGAAATAGTGACGCTATTGATGGAAAAATTATCCGGTAAAAATTATTTAAAATTGTAACGGATCGGCACCACCACGGCGATCTGCCCGCCTTGGATTTCCGCCGGCGGCGGCGGCAGCGGCTGCGCGCGTTCGAGCAGAGCCAGGGTCTCGCGATCGAGCACGCTGGAGCCGGAACTGTGCGCGATACGCGCGTTATGCACGCCGCCGCCGCGATCGATGCTGAAGGCGAGCTGCGCCACGCCGTATGGCGCGCTGGCGAGGCTGGCGTGTTTCTGCTTCGGCGTCTTGTCCTTCGGCTTCTCGATCGGCTTCGGCAGCGTCACCGGCAGCTCGGCCTGCGGCGTTTGCGTCAGCTCGATTTTCTCGACCGGCTTGACCGGCTGCGGCTCCGGCCGCGCTTCCGCCTGTTGCGGGCCGGGCGGCAATTCGTTCGGCGTGGTGACGGGCGCGACCGGCACCGGCGCCAGCTCGAGCATGATCACCGGCGCATTGGCCAGCAGGTCGGCGCCGTCGTTCCAGCGCGCCAGCAGGGCGGCGGCGCCGGCGGCGTGAAACGACAGCGCCAGCGTAAAGCAAACGCTCCAGCGCGCCGTCTCCGGCCAGCGGGCTGCGCGCGTTTGCCTCATGGCGGCAGCTTCTCCGCTTCGAGACCGACCAGCGCCACATGCAGATAGCCGGCGCCGCGCAGCTCGTTCATCAGCGCCATCAGTTCGCCATAGGGCACGGCCTTGTCGGCGCGCAGGAACACGCGCTGCTGCTTGTCGCCGGCGCTGGCGCGGTCGAGCGTGGCCGCCAGCGCGGCGCGGCCGATATTATCGTTGTCGATCGCCAGACTGAGATCCGATTTCAGCGTCAGATACAGCGGCTTGTCCGGGCGCGGCGCCGTCTCGGCATTGGCGGCCGGCAGATCGACGGAGATATCGACGGTGGCCAGCGGCGCCGCGATCATGAAGATGATCAGCAGCACCAGGATCACGTCGATGAACGGCGTGACGTTGATCTCGTGCACTTCGTCGAGTTCGTCGCCGCCATGGTCGAGACGCACGCTCATGGTGGGCCTACTCCGCTGCCGTCACGGCGCGGCGGCGCTCGGCCGGGCGCTGCTCGAACGCGCCGCGATCGAGGTCGCGGCTGACGATGCGCAGGATTTCCGCGGTGGCGTCGGCATGCAGCGCGCGGTAGCCGGCGGTCCAGCGCGCGAATATGTTGTACATCACCACCGCCGGGATCGCCGCCACCAGGCCGAGCGCGGTCGCCAGCAGCGCCTCGGCGATGCCGGGCGCCACCACCGCCAGATTGGTGGTGTGCGACTTCGAGATGCCGATGAAGCTGTTCATGATGCCCCACACCGTGCCGAACAGTCCGACGAACGGTGCGGTGGCGCCGATGGTGGCGAGGATGCCGGTGCCGCGGATCATCCGGCGGCCGGCGGCGGCCTCCAGCCGTTCCAGCCGCGAGACGATGCGCTCTTTCACGCCATCGGTTACCATGGCGTCGGCCGACAGCCGCAATTCGGCGTCGGCGGCGCGTACCAGCAGGGCGGCGCTATCGCCGGCGCCCTGCAGGCGCGCGACGGCCTCACGCCAGCTGCGCGCGGCGTCGAGCGCGTCGATCGCGATGCGCAGGCGCCGGCGCGCCATCATCAGCTCGATCGCCTTGGCGAACCAGATCGTCCAGGTCAGCACCGAGGCGAATACCAGGCCCACCATCACGGCTTTGACCACGATATCGGCCGCCAGGAACATGCCCCAGGGCGACAGGTCGCGCGGCAGCTTGAGCAGCACGTCGGATTCGGGCGCCGTCTGCGCCAGGGCCAATGCCGGCAGCAGCAGACCCACGGCCAGCAGGGCGGCCAAAAGCGGTCGGCGCTGCGGAATGCAAGTATTACGGCTCATCGCACACACCTGTGTATTGTTCCATTTCTGCCGGCCCGCCTAGTGAAACACTTTAACCGGAGATTCTACAAAAGCATGGCCGGCGACGCGGCCGGAAAACGCCCGACCGCGCTCGCGTAAGCAGGCCAAAAGCTCAGTTGGCTTTCTGCATCTTCACGACCGTGAACTGGCCATTCACCTTGTCGGCCTCGAACTTCACCTTGTCCCCCACCTTGACCCCCTTGAGCATCGCCGGATCCTGGACGCGGAACACCATGGTCATGCCCTCATCCATGCCCAGGTTCTTGAGCGGGCCGTGCTTGAGCGTGATCTTGCCCGCGGTCTGATCGATCTTGGCGACCTGCCCGTCCACCACGCTCGATTGGGCCAGGCCGCGATTCGATAGCGTCGTGGCCCAAAGAGTAAGAACGCTGGCGATGACAAGTGACATTTTGCGCATGGTCATTCTCTCCTCTTGACGAATTATCGCGGTCAGATGTCAATTGAACTCGTATCCGACTCCCAACCTCACGAGCCCTCTCTGACTGACCTCAGTCAGTCCAACGGCGCCACCAATCATGAAATGAAATCCGTTCTGCAGGTGCGTCATGACATTTAATCCGAGATAGTGCTCCGTTATAGCCGGATTGATGGTCATACCCAAGGATGTATCGCCCAGGCCACCGAACAGTTCCGCTCCAAGCTTGATGTGCGCTATCCCCCACCGTCCGTCGTCGGCGCCAGCGGCAGCGGCGTGTTGGTGAGGATAAGCGCCAACGCCAGGGTGTCGCGCCTCGCCCCCTTTCGCGTTGTAGATCATGTAATTGAGGCCAAGCGCATAGCCAAAGTCGGTTCGCCCGGCGGTGTTCACAAAAATATCCGTCTCATTGATCCAATTGAACGACACGCTCAGTTTGTCACTCAGGTCCTGGCCCAGGATAAGTCGTGTTTCGAGAATGCGTTCGGTGTTGCGCTCCGTATTTTCCGGCTTATCCGTGCGACCGCTGATTTCCATGACGTATTTTGTGGTCGGTTTCAGGTTCTCGTATTCCACGTAGAGGCCCGGGTTGAGGAAAGTACCGTAGTCAAACAGCCGATAGCGGTTCTCCCAGCGCCAACCGGTGTATTGATACCCCTCACCTGATGTTTTCTGCCCCTCCATCATCAATTCAGTTTCCCACTGATCGGTCATGGCGCGCTCGATCATCAACATCTGAGCGCTGTAGGACGGCTCGCCAGGCGCACCGCGGCCGAAATCGTTGAGTAACATGACAGAGACCGTGCCCTGCTTTTCGGTATGATGATCGTACAGGACGAAATTTGCTTCGTTCCCCGACCAAGCTTGCCGATCGGCGGGCAGCAACCCAAATGCGGCCAGGAACAAAACCAATCGCGTTCGCCGCCACGCCGAAAACGTTCCAATCGGAAGACAATTCATATGACACCTTTGCGATATTGCTTTCATGAGATCAGTAACTCGCGGTTATGGAAACGCGCGCCGCGCGCGGCGAGCCCGGCGTGATGTTGTTGTTGGCGTCGGCGGTCGGGTAGTACCGCGTGCCGAAGATGTTTTCCACGTTGAGCTGGGCGCGCAGGTGCTTGTTCAGTTTGTAGAACACGGCGCCGTCGACCCGGGTGTAGGCGGGCAGGATGACCGTATCGTCCGAGCTGGCATAGAAATCGCTCGTGCCGATCACGCCGAGGCCGGCGCCCCAGTTGTCGGTGAAATCGTAGCGGTTCCACAGACTGAACTGGTTGTAGGGCACCAGCGCGACCCGGTTGCCCGGCAAGATGATTGTCGAGGTCGCACCGACCACGCGCGCGTCGGTATAGGCGTAGCCGGCGGTGATCTGCCACTGGTCGGTGACATAGCCGGCCAGCGAGGTTTCGAAACCGCGCGTCTTGGTGGCACCGCTCAGGATGAAGAAGCCGGCATTGACCGGATCGGGAAAGCGCGAATTGGTGCGATCGAGCTCATAGATCGCCGCGGTCAAAGCCAGGCGCGGCGTCACGTCCCATTTCACGCCGATCTCCTTGTTGACGAATTTCTCCGGTTCCGCGGAAACCAGCCCCGGCGTCAGGCTGTTGAACTGATCGCCCGAGGACGGCAGATACGACACGCTGTAGCTGCCATAGAGCGAAACCTGCTCGACCGGCTTGAGCACGATGCCGGCACGCGGCGAGACCAGATTGTCGATACGGCCGAAGGTCTGGCCGTAGGCCGCGCTCTGTCCATTGAGGTTGACATAGCCGAGATCGAAGCGGTCGAAGCGCACGCCGCCGATGAATTGCAGCCAGCGCGTCAACTCGATCTGATCCTGGCCGTAGGCCGCCGCGATGTTGAGGTTGGTGCGATTGCGCGCGTCGCTCGCCAAGCCCCGAAAGGTCACCGGCACGAACGAGACCGGGTTGCTGGCCGGCACCGTGATGGTCGTCGTCAAATTGTTGAAGAAGCCGGTGAAGCGGGCATTGGCCGACTTCTGGTTGGCGAACTCGGTGCCGAACAGCAAGGTGTGCTTGATCGGCCCGGTATTGGCCTTATAGGTCCAGTCCGTCTGGTTGATGATGTTCTGCCGGTCGTTGGTGTTGTTGTAGGCGGCGAGCGTGGCGAGGCCGCCGGCGGTCACCGGCGAGGCGGCGTTGGGATAGACGTTCTGATAGAATTTCTTGCTGTCCTGGAACCGCGTCTGGTTCTTGACCTTCAGCCCGTTGTCGAAAACATGATCGACCGAGGCCATGACGATGTTCGAGGTCGTCGGCGTGTAGCTCAAGTCCGGGTTGCCGAAGAATGTCGAATATCCGGCCGGAAAATACGGTTGCCCGTTCTGCGACGGGACGCCGCGATCCTGCACGCGGCGGTCGTAGAAATATTCGTAAGACAGCGTGACCTTGGTGGCGGCCGACGGCGTCCAGGTGAAGGTCGGGTTGATGCCGTAGCGCTTGAGATTGGTGAAATCCCGGTAGCTGTCGGACTGCTCGTACACCGCGTTGAGGCGTGCGGCGAAGCTGTCGTTGACCCGGCCGCCGGCATCCGCCGACACGCGGGCGTCGTTGAATGAGCCGCCCAGCGCCGTGACTTCGCGGCGCGTGACGCCGTCGGCTTCTTTCAGCACGCGATTGAGCACGCCGCCGCCGCCGCCGCGGCCGAAAATCATCGCGTTCGGTCCCTTGAGCAATTCGACGCGTTCGGCATTGTAAAGATCGCGGAAAAGCTGCGCGTCGTCGCGCATGCCGTTGACGAAGAAATCGGCGGTCGAACTCTGGCCGCGGATGACGATCTGGTCGCGATTGTTCTCGCCCTGGTGCCAGACCACGCCCGGCACGTAGCGCACGACGTCCTCCAGCTTCAGCGCGCCGGTGTCGGCGATCTGCTGCTTGGTGACGACGGTGATCGACTGCGGCACGTCGCGCAGCGGCGTGTCGGTCTTGGTCGCGGTCGAGGTGCGGGTGGCGAGATAGCCGACCGTTCCGCCGGCATCGCCCTGTACGTTGATGGTGTCGAGCGTCACAGCCTGCGCGTTCGCCTCGAGCGCTTGCTCGGTTTTGTCCTTGGCGAGCGCGTCCGCCATCCCCGCCGCTGCAACCAAGATCGCCATCGCCGGCAAAGCCGCAAGGCGCCGGCCCATCCCCTGTCTACCCATAACTCCACCTGTTCCTGTCGGGCTGTCGCCGCGACGCGTTCAAGGCGCGTCGTTGTTGCGAGCCCGTCGCAGGTAGCTTTAGGTGGAAAAAATATAATAGCAATATCAATAACTTAGACTGATTCTAATGTATCATTAGAACAATTCGCGAAAGCGCCTCAGGGCGCGGGGATCGTTCGGATATTTTACGCTGTGGCAACAATGCCAGCCGCGAAAAAAAGTTTTGGATGGCGATTGTGTGTGCTCAATTGAACGACACGCCGCTCGCGTGCATCTTGCGCCGCGCCGGCACAGTGCCGGCCCGCCATTCATCGTGCAAGGATCCGTGCCCTCATGCCGTACTCAATGTCGCAAGCTTCCCTGCCGGTCTTCGAGATCGGCCTCAATGCCCTCAGTGCCGTGCTGGACAAGGCCGCGGCCTTTGCCGCGGCCAAGAAACTCGATCAGGCGGTTCTGTTCGGCTGGCGGCTGGCGCCCGATATGTATGCGCTCGGCAAACAGGTTCAGGTGGCGTGCGATCAGGCCAAGAACGGCCTGGCGCGGCTCGCCGGCGTCGAGCCGCCGAAATTCGAGGACAACGAAACCACCATCGACCAGCTCAAGGAGCGGCTGGCCAAGACCGTCGCCTTCCTCAAGACGCTCGACGCCAAGGCGATCGACGCGTCAGCCGACCGCGAGATCACCTTTCCGCTCGGCCCGGCCAAGGGCCAGATGCTGGGCGCCGATTATCTCAATCACTTCGTGCTGCCGAACTTCTATTTCCACCGTACCGCCGCCTACGCCCTCGTGCGCAGCCTCGGCGCGGAGATCGGCAAGCGCGACTTCCTGGGCGCCATCCCGATCAAACGCCTCTAGCGCTACGTGAAAAACAAAACCGCCCTGCCGGTTTGCCGGCGAGGCGGTTTCGCAGCTTTCAGCGTCAGCGTTTATTTCAGCCGCTTGGCCGCTTCCTGCGCCAGGCTCAGATCGACGTATTTCTTGATGTCGATCTTCTTCTTCACGAAGCCGAGGTCCTGGGTGACGTCGACATTGCGCTGCAACGCCTCGACGTTCGGGATCAAGTTGGGATCGCGATAGGTATCGGACTTGCTGAACAGCCAGCCGAACCGCTCGGGCGGCACCTTGGTGATCTTGGAGGCGATTTGGGCGACTTCGGCTTGGTTCTTTGGGTCCTGATACCAGCGGGTGATGATCAGCATGTCTTCCATGAAATCGATCAGGGCGGCGCGATTCTTGTCGATGAACGACTTGCGCGCCGTCCACACGATCATCTGCGTCACGCCGAGCGCCTCGCGCTGCTCGAACAGCACCTTGCCTTCTTCCTTGAGCTTGGGATTGAACGAGAACGGCAGCACCGCCGGAATGAGGTCCGCCTTCTTCTCCAAGAGCATCGCCGGCATGGCTGGCAGCGGGCCTTCCAGCATGGTGTAGTCGCGCTTTTCCTCGAGCCCGTGCTTCTTGAGCGCGGCGCGTAGCGCGACGTCGACGGCGCTGCCGCCGCCGTTGGTGCCGACCACCTTGCCCTTGATGTCCTCGATCTTGTTGATGCCGCTGTCCTTGCGGACATAGAACTGCTCGCTGAAATAGCCGGGCAC
>JACQDO010000230.1 GCA_016201085.1 Hyphomicrobiales bacterium
CCCGCAGCGGCAGGGATTCATCGCCGCCACCAGCATGAAACGCGCCGGATAGGTGATGCGGTGATTGACGCGCGCGATGGCGACCTCGCCGGTCTCCAATGGCTGGCGCAGCGAGTCGAGCACCTGCGCGGAGAATTCCGGAATTATGTAGCAGTCTCACCTAGCGGTTGGTTTGGTCGCAACCGGAGTTGGCCGGATCGTCGGTTCGCGCAAATAGAGTTCGTCGAGGAGGGCCTGAAAGAAACTAGTCCCTTTGGCGTCCATATCCTTTACGTCAAGAATCCGGTTCCCTGGCTTATTCCGGCTATCTATTCGGATCAGCCAAGCGCCTTCGATAAGCCCCTGATTCCAGAGCGGTGCGCGGCGGATGGCAATGCGCCGCAGGTTAGCCTCAAAGTGGTCGCTCCAAGTGCCGCCACCGTCGCGGCGGATTGAATCCTCCGCCATGTCCATGATGACGACATAGCCGATGACCAACTCGGGGGAGAGTTGCTGCACATTCGCAGCCTCGCCCATAAGATCGTCCAAGCGGTTTGGCACGGTCCCGCTCAGGTTTTTCAAGATTGATTTGAGGGAGATCAGGAGGCGCGGTTTGCCCGCAAGGACGTAAGCTAAATCCCAGTCCTTTTGCCGCCCGAGTCCGCGTATTCCCACTTCGTCGGCTTTGCCACCGCGCACGCCTTTGAGGCCGTGCTTATCAAACGCCTCAATGCAATGCTGCGCGAGCATGTCGAGCCGACCGGAATCTTGGGTCGGGCGTCTTAGAAGGTCGTCAACGGCGTCTGATAAACTGACCGGCATTACGTGAGAGTAGCATTGCTTGCGCCAAAAAGCCTCGGTGTTTTGATTTCGGCTTTAGCTCGCGCTTTCGCGATCTTGAGGTATTTAGGTTCGATTTCATTCCCGATTGAATTTCGGCCTGTACGGATGGCCGCGATAGTAGTCGATCCGGTGCCAAGGAACGGGTCTAGGACGGTATCGCCCGCAAACGAAAACATCCGCACAAGGCGCTCGGCTAGTTCGATCGGATATGGCGCGGGATGACCATTGCGCGTTGAAGCGCCTTTAATATCGCTCCAAAACGAATTGAACCACGCCTGCATTTCCTCTTTCGTCAACATCGAAAGGGCTTTTTGCAACATGGACGTTTTGCGGTACTCGCCGCCTTTACGCATGAACAGGATATATTCAACGTCGTTTTTCACCACCGCGCCGGGCTGATACGGTTTGCCGTAAAAGCCAGCGCCGTTGCCCTGCGCCTCTGTTACGCCGTTGGCGATCTTGTGCCAGAGGATCGGCGTGAGACAATCTAGACCAATACCGCGCGCCCGCGCCTGAATGTCGGCATGCAGCGGCATGACACGATGGCGGCCATCGCGCTTGCGCGGAATGCAAACGTCTCCGACCACGCAGCAAATGCGTCCGCCTGGCACAAGGACGCGCGCGCATTCACGCCACACCTTGTCGAGCTCGGTAAGGAATCCCTCATATTCGGCAACCTCGCCAAGCTGGCCGCGGCGCTTCTCATATTTTTTCAAGGTCCAGTAGGGAGGGGACGTCACCACCAAATGAACCGATTTGTCGGGCAGCCACGAGAGATCGCGCGCGTCGCCTTTATGAATTTGGTGTTTTGTTGAATCGAACGGCGATGGCCACTTGGCCGCCCGGTAATGCAGATTGGCAGCTTGCAGCGCGGCAAGAGCAGCGGACGTGTTGTCCGCCTTTGGCAGGGCCGGCGCGGCTATCTTTTTCGTTAGGGCGGCCCAAAGCATATTCATTGGCCGTCCTCCAGATGGATTGTTTTGACGCCGATAGCTTCCATGCACTGGACAAAAAAGACAGCAGTAAAAGTCCCGCGACTAATTTTGTTCGAGATATTGCGATCGTTGTCTTTTATGCCGACCGAACCAAGCTTATTAGCTAGGTCGGCATAGCTGAGGTTCCGCCGTTTTAATTCGGCCTTGAGAAGCCCTTTAACTTGAGCTTGCCAATCTTTACGTTTGGCGGCCATCCTAATCCTCAGATTCAATGCTAGAATCTCTATATATGATGTATTTGCCATTAGCAATATTCCGCCATACCAAAACACGATTAATTAAGCCGCCCGCCGTATTTCGTCGGTGAGGGCGCGGTAGGACAGCGCCTCGGCCAGATGCACGCGGCCGACCCGTTCGGCGCCGTCGAGATCGGCCAGCGTGCGGGCGACGCGCAGCACGCGGTGATAGCCGCGCGCCGACAGATGCATCGACTCGGCGGCGTCGCGCAGCAGCGCCATGCCGCTGCTATCGGCCTGCGCCACCTCTTCCAGCAGCGGACCGCTGACCTGCGCATTGGTCAGCACGCCATGCCGCCCGCGCGAAGCGTAGCGCTCGGCCTGGATGTCGCGCGCGCGCTACGCGGGCGGCGACCTCGCGGCTGCCTTCCGACGGCGGCGGCAGGATCAGGTCGGCGGCGGTCACGGCCGGCACTTCGATGTGCAGGTCGATGCGGTCGAGCAGCGGGCCCGACAGCCGGCCTTGATATTCGGCGGCGCAGCGCACATTGGGGCCGCGCTTGCAGGCAAAACCGGGATCGCTGGCGCGCCCGCAGCGGCAGGGATTCATCGCCGCCACCAGCATGAAACGCGCCGGATAGGTGATGCGGTGATTGACGCGCGCGATGGCGACCTCGCCGGTCTCCAATGGCTGGCGCAGCGAGTCGAGCACCTGCGCGGAGAATTCCGG
>JACQDO010000062.1 GCA_016201085.1 Hyphomicrobiales bacterium
GCTGGTGATCAATACCGGCTCCAAGCTGGTGCTGATCGATACCGGCGTTGGCCCAGGCCTCTATGAGAAATCCAAAGGCGCGGTCGGGCAACTGCACACCAACATGGCGGCGGCCGGCATCGACCGCAACGCCATCGATATCGTCATCATCTCGCATTTCCATGGCGACCACATCAACGGGCTGCGTATGGCCGACGGTGGACTGTCGTTCCCGAACGCGGAGATCAAGGTGCCCGGCGTCGAGTGGGACTTCTGGATGAACGAAGCGAACGCCGCGAAAGTGACCGGCTACAACAAAGGTGCCTGGGCCGTTCCAAAAGGCATATTCGCCGGGCTTGAAAATAAAGTGACTAAGTACGAAGCGGGCAAGGAGGTCGCGCCCGGCATTTCCTCGATCGCCACGCCCGGTCATACGCCGGGGCACATGTCATTCACCGTTGCGTCGGGTTCGGCGCGCGCGCTGGTGCAATCGGACGTCACCAATATTCCGCAGTTCTTCATGCGCCATCCGGATTGGCACGTCGAATACGATGTCGATCCGAACATGGCGGCGCAGACGCGCCACAAGTTCTACGACATGGCAGCGGCGGAAAAGACGCTGGTGATCGGCTTCCACTTCTCGTTCCCGGCCGCCGGCTATGTCGAGAAGGACGGTACGGGCTATCGGCTGGTGCCGATTGTGTGGAACCCGTCGATCTGAGACGGTCGGAACAACCTAATCAGAGGGCCGCCCGCGAGGCGGCCTTCTTTTTTCGGGCCGCTGGCAGGAAGGCGGGTGCACGGCTAGGATAGATTTGATGCCACAAACAGATTTCGAATCGGCCTTGTCCGCGCGCACCAACGAGATGTGCGATGCCTGCACGCGTTGCGGCAAATGCGTGGAGATCTGCCCGGTAACGGGGCCGGCCGGTGTCGGCGCGGCCGCGCCGAAAGACGTGATCTCCGGCGTGATCGAGCTCCTGCACGGCGGGGAGGGGCTGCCTGCCGCGAAAGCCTGGGCGAGCGGCTGCGCGCTCACCGGCGACTGCATCGCGGCTTGCCCGGAAGGCATCAACCCGCGCTTCCTGCTGGCGATGGCGCGCGTGACGCTGGCGCAGCAGTCGTCCGACTTGCGCGCGCGGCGGCGCAAGGGCATCGAAAACTTCCGCGCCGTCGCCGACGGCGTCAACGTGCTGGCGCGCATGCAGCTTTCCGACGCCGAGCTGGCGCGGCTCGGCCAGCAGGTCAACGACCGGCTCGATCACGGCTCGACCGCCAAGCCGGGCGAGCGCCCGGATTTCGTCTTCTACACCGGCTGCAACGTGCTCAAGACTCCGCACATGGCGCTCACCGCGCTCGATATCATGGACGCGCTCGGCGTCACCTACAAAGTCATGGGCGGGCCGACGCATTGCTGCGGCGTGGTGCAGTTGCGCACCGGCGACACCGAAGTCTCCGGCCGCGCCGCCACCTCATCGCTCGACAAACTGGCCGAAGGCAAGGCCGGCGTGATCTCCTGGTGCGCCAGCTGCCACGTGCAGTTCACCGAGACGACCATTCCGACCATCGAGAAAATCCGCGGCGCCCGGCCATTCGAGATGACGCCGTTCATGCTGTTCCTGCGCGCGCGTTTCGAGGATTTGCGGCCGATGCTGAAGACGCCCGTGCCGATGCGCATCGCGCTGCACAAGCATCCGGGGGTGAAAGGCGTCGTCGAGGCCGGCACCGCGCTGCTGCGCATGGTGCCCGGCATCGAGATCGTCGATCTACAGCAGCCGGCGGTCGGCCTGATGAGCAATGCGCTCAACGCGCTGCCGGAATACAAGCGCGGACTGCAACTGGCGGAGCTGGAAGCGGCGGCAGCGGCGAAAGTCGATACGCTGGTCGCGATCTATCACGTCGATCATCGCGAACTGTGCGCGCATGAGCGCGACTGGCCGTTCCGCATCGTCAATATCCTCGACATTGTCGGCGCCAGCATGGGCCTGCATCACGACGACCGCTTCAAGCGGCTGAAGATCATGCAGGACGCCGACGCCATCGTGGCCGACTGCCAGGATATGCTGGCCGCCCGCGGCATCGAGCCGGCCATGGCGCGCGAGGTGGTGGTCAAGGCCATGTTGGCCGAGCAGCCGCTGCCGTTGGGCCGGCCAGGTTGACGGAAGATGGGCCACGCCCTATATGCGCGCCCATGACGAAGCTTGTTGCAGCGAATGATTTCCGCCGCCGCCGTATCGCCACGGCACGGGAACGCTTGCGCGTCTAGAACTCCCCGTGCCGCCGGAGCAAAGGCCGCGGCACTTGTCCCCCGATAAAATCCGCCCTGTTGGCCTTGTTCCGGTAGTCCTTTAAGACTCTGGATAAGGATCGATTCATGGCCACAAAAGCGAAAATCGGCGTCTTGGGCGCTTCCGGCTATACCGGCTCCGAGCTGGTGCGGATGCTGTTGCGCCACCCGCGTGCGGAGATCGTGCTGCTCACCGCCGAGCGCAGCGCCGGCAAGGCGATGCGCGACGTGTTCCCGCAGTTCTCGCCGTTCGCGCTGCCGCAACTGGTCGCCATCGAGGGGCTCGACTGGGCCAAGGCCGGGCTCGACGTGGCGTTCTGCGCGCTGCCGCACGCCACCACGCAGAAGGTGCTGAAGGAACTGCTGGCGCAGGCGCCGGTCACCAAGGTAGTCGACCTGTCGGCCGACTTCCGGCTGCACGACACCGGCGCCTATGCGAAATGGTACGGCCACGAGCATCATGCGCCCGAATTGCAAAAAGAGGCGGTCTACGGCCTGTGCGAAATCCACCGGCGCGAGATCAGACGCGCGCGGCTGGTGGCCAATCCCGGCTGCTATACATCTTGCGCGCAATTACCGCTGCTGCCGCTGATCAAGGCCAAGGCCATCGATCTCGACGAGATCGTGGTCGACGCCAAGTCGGGCATGACCGGGGCCGGGCGGGCGGCCAAGGAGGCCATGCTGTTCTCGGAAGTGTCGGAAGGCTTCCATGCTTATGGGGTAGGCCACCACCGGCATATGGCCGAACTCGACCAGGAGTTTTCGCTGGCCGCCGGGCGGGAGGTGATCGTCACCTTCACCCCGCATCTGGTGCCGATGAACCGGGGCATCCTCTCGACCATCTATGTGCGGGGCAAGCGCGGGCGGACGGCGGAAGAGCTTCACGCGATACTTTTAAAGTTCTACGCGAAGGAGCCGTTCGTGCATGTGCTGCCGTTCGGCGAGACACCGCAGACCCGGCACGTGCGCGGCTCCAACATGACCTTCATCGGGGTGGCCAAGGATCGCGTCGCCGGCCGCGCCATCGTGGTCTCGGCGCTCGACAATCTGGTGAAAGGCGCCTCCGGCCAGGCGATCCAGAACATGAACCTGATGCTGGGCTGGCCGGAAACGATGGGGCTGGAGCAAGTGGCGCTGTTCCCATGAGGCTGTCATTCCGGGGCGCGGGCTTTCGCCCGCGAACCCGGAATCCAGCTACACTCGCCGAGTCTTCTTCTGGATTCCCGGTCCGGCGCTTCGCACCGTCCCGGAATGACGGAGAGAGCCATGTTCGAAGTCCAGAACCAGCCGCCGCCGCTCGAGCCGTACAATCTTTTCACCGGCGATGCTTGCTTGCGCGAAGCGGTCAAACGCGAGCGGGCCTCCTGGGCGGAAACCGAGCTGACGGCGCTAGGGCAAACGCTTGGCCGGCCGGAGACGATCCAGCTTGGCTTCGACGCCAACACGAATACGCCGAAACTGCGCACGCTCGACCGCTACGGCCATCGCCTCGACGAGGTCGAGTTCCACCCGGCCTGGCATGCGTTGATGGATATCGCACTCAAAGCCGGTCTGCATTCGGGCCCGTGGGCCAAGCCGCAAGCCGGCGCGCATGTCACGCGCGCCGCCGGTTTCTATCTGCTCAACCAGATCGAGAGCGGGGTTTGCTGCCCGCTCGCCATGACCTATGGCTCGGTGCCGACGCTGCGCCGTGCGCCTGCGATCGCGGCCGAATGGCTGCCGCGCATCTTCGCGCGCGACTACGACCGCCGCTTCCGCCCGGCTCAAGAGAAAACCGCGGCGCTCATCGGCATGGGCCTGACCGAGAACCAGGGCGGTTCCGATCTGCGCACCAATACGACACGCGCCGAGCGGGTCGCCGACGGCAGCTTCCGTCTCACCGGCCATAAATGGTTTCTGTCGGCGCCGATGTGCGACGCCTTCCTGGTGTTGGCGCTGGCGGGCAAGGGCCTGAGCTGCTTCTTCATGCCGCGCTGGACGCCTTCCGGCGAACGCAATGCCATCCATATACTTCGGCTCAAGGACAAACTCGGCAACCGCTCCAATGCCTCAAGCGAGGTGGAATTCGACGGCGCCTATGCGCAGTTGGTCGGCGAGGAGGGGCGCGGCATCCCGATTATCATCGAAATGGCCGGTTACACCCGGCTCGATTGCGCCGTCGGCTCGTCGTCGCTGATGCGGCAGGCGGTGACGCAAGCCGTGCATCACGCCAGCCACCGCACCGCCTTCCAGCGCCGGCTGATCGACCAGCCGCTGATGAGCAATGTGCTGGCCGACCTGGCGGTCGAGTGCGAAGCCGCCACCGTGCTGTCGATGCGGCTGGCGCGTGCCTATGACGAGAGCGACGAGACCTCGCAGGTATTCCGCCGCGTGGTGACGCCGGCGGCGAAATTCTGGATTTGCAAGCGCACGCCTTACGTCGCGTTCGAGGCGATGGAGGTGCTGGGCGGCTCCGGTTATATCGAGGAAAGCGTGCTGCCGCGGCTCTACCGCGAGGCGCCGGTGAATTCGATCTGGGAGGGCTCCGGTAATGTGATGTGCCTCGACGTGCTGCGCGCCATCGAGCGCACACCGCATGCGGTTGAGGTGTTGCGGCACGAACTCGCGGACGCCGGCGATGCGCGCCTGGAGAATTTTGCCGAGCGGCTGGCGCAACGCCTGCGCAGTCCCGACCGCAACGACGAAACACAGGCGCGCGCGCTGGTGCGCGAGCTGGTGCTGGCTTTGCAAGCGGCGCTGCTGGTGAAGCATTCGCCGCCGGCGGTGGCGGATGCGTTCTGCGCCTCGCGGCTGACGGCCGAGAGCGGCGGCGCCTTCGGCCTGCTGCCGCGCGGTCTCGATCTGGCGGCGATTGTGGATCGCGCTGCGCCGAAATAGCGTTCGTCATTCCGGGTCCGCGCGCTACGCTCGCGTTCCGGAATGACAGAAAATTACAGCTTCCCGAACACCGCCAGCACCAGCGCCACCTGCGCCAGGAATCCGACGGTGAAGGCAAGCGTGCGCAGCACCGCGATGCCGAGCGTGTAGATGACGGCATGCGCCAGCCGCGCCCAGAAATAGACCGCGCAGGCGATTGCCGTGCTCTCGGTCTGGTGACCCATGCTGTCGAGGATCAGCACCAGCGGCGCGAAGATCACCAGGTTCTCGACCGCGTTGCTGTGCGCGAAATAGAGCCGCTGCGCCCACGCCGATTGCGGCTTGTCGTTGCGCGAAGGATTGGCCATCGAGCCCATCAGCCCGCGCACCATGGCGCGGTCGACGATGTAAGGCACCCACATCAGCCCGGTCAGGATGACCGTCAGCGTCAGCCACATCAATTCCCTGGACATGCGCCGTCCCCATTCATGATTGCCAGCGGGTGGGAGAATAGTGGATGTCGGCGCCGCTGTCGCGCCCGGCAATAGCCTGCCGCAGCGGCTTTACGGCGCTGAGCCTCAGTTCCAGTTGCGCACTTTCACATAAGAGCCGGGCGCGTCTTCGATCGGCTTGAGCTTGCCTTTGCCGATCTTGCGCGCCGGGACGGTCTTGGGATCTTGGGACTTGAGCCATTCGAACCAGTCCGGCCACCAGGAGCCGGGATGTTCGGTGGCCTTCGCCCGCCAAGCTTCGACATCGTCGCCGCGTGGCTCGGCGCCGGTCCAGTAAGGGTATTTCGCCTTGGCCGGCGGATTGATCACGCCGGCGATGTGCCCGGAGCCGGCCAGCACGTATTTCACCGGCCCGCCGAAATATTGCGAACCGTACAGCACCGATTTCGCCGGCGCGATGTGATCCTCGCGGGTGGCGAGATTGTAGACCGGCAATTTGACCTTCTTCAGGTCGAGTTTGACGCCGCCGAGCTTCAGCTCGCCTTTGGCGAATTTGTTTTCCAGGTAGAAGTTGCGCAAATAGAACGAATGATTGGCGGCCGGCATGCGGGTTGAATCGGCATTCCAGTACAGGATGTCGAACGGATACGGCTTCTTGCCGCGCATGTAATTGTTGATCACGTAGGGCCAGATCAGATCGTTGGCGCGCAGCATGTTGAAAGCCGTCGCCATGCGCGAGGCTTCCAGGTAGCCCTGTTCGTTCATGTGCGCTTCCAATTGCTGGAGGCGCTCCTCGTCGATGAACACCTTGAGGTCGCCGGCATAGGTGAAATCCACCTGCGCGACGTACATGGTGGCCGACAGCACGCGATTGTTCTTTTTGGCGGCCAGATAGGCGAGGGTGACCGCGAGCAGCGTGCCGCCGACGCAATAACCGATGGCGTTGATCTTGCGTTCACCGGTCGCCGCTTCGATGGCGTCGAGCGCGGCAAGCGGACCCTCGAACATATATTGTTCGAAGTTCTTGTTGGCCATATTGGCGCCGGGATTGACCCACGAGACCACGAACACCGTGATGCCTTGATCGACGGCCCATTTGATGAAGGATTTTTCCGGCCCGAGATCGAGAATGTAGTATTTGTTGATCCACGGCGGCACGATCAGCAGCGGAACCTTGAGCACCTCCGCCGTGGTCGGCTCGTATTGGATGAGCTGGAACAGATCGTTCTGGAACACCACCTTGCCGGGCGTGGTCGCGAGGTTGCGGCCGACCTCGAATTTGTCGAAGTCGGTCTGGGTGATCTTGAGATGGCCGTGGCCGGCCTTGATGTCGTCGCCCAGCATGCGCATGCCGCGCACGAGATTTTCGCCGTTGGCGGCCAGCGTCTCGCGCAGCAGTTCCGGATTGGTCAGCACGAAATTCGACGGCGCCATCGCGTTGGCGATCTGCTTGACGTAGAACTCGGCTTTCGCCCGGGTGTGCTCGTCGACGCCGGCGGCATCCTTGACCAGCCGGTCGGCCCATTGCGAGGTGAGCAGATAGGCCTGCTTGAGGAAATCGAAAAACTGGTTCTGCGACCATTCCGGGTCGGCGAAGCGCTTGTCCTTCGGATCGGCGGCAATCACCGGCGCGGCCGGCTCGCCGGCCATGCGCTTGACGGCGCCGGCCCACAGATCGAGATAGGCACGGCCCAGGCTCGCTTGCACCTCGACCGCGCGCTGCGGATCGGCGAGCCAGTATTCCGCCACCTGGCCGACGGTCTTGACCACGTCGGTGACGTTGTCGGCCATCTCGCCTTTGATCTTGCCTTCCTCGCGCGGCTTCATATAGGCGGCGAGCGCCTTGCCGCCTTCCTCGATCATGCGCGCGAGATTATGGGCAAAAACCTCGATATCGACGGAGCCGAGCTTGGCCGGTCCTTTGTCCACAGGCTTGGCTTCGTCGTTGGCTGGCATGTTGATCCGTATGGCAGGTCGTTTTCCAGCCAGACAAGTGGCCCGGTCTGCGCCGCATCGCAAGGCATGCTTTAGCATACGGTGCCGTCGATATTGCGACCGACGTGGCGTCCGTTACCGGCCGATAACCTTGCTGCGGCCATAATGGCCGGATAGTGGGCTTATGGTATAATTACTTGAGTCTGCATCGCTTTTCGTACAATCGGTAGGTTCTGAGCAGCATGGCGCGCGCCTTTCCAGCAGTGACCCTGGCAACTTTGGGGCTGGCGGCCGCGCTTGCCGGCTGCGCGCCAGGGGCGGTGATCGACAAGTTGCCTGGGGAAGTGGGTCTGCCTGCCGGCGCCCCGGCTCGGCCGGCGACCGCCTACCAGTACCCGGCGGTGCACGATATGCCGCCGCCGCGGTCGGCCACGCCCTTGAGCGAAGAAGAGCAGGTAAAGCTGGAAAAGGACTTGGCCGCCACTCGTGACCGGCAGGCACGCGAAGCCACTGAGGACCCTGACAAAAAAGCCGCGGCGCCGCCGCCACCGCCAAAAACCCAGGCGGCGAAGGGCCCGGCGAAGAGCCCGACGGCGAAAAAGAAGCCGGCGGAGGTCATTGTCGTCCCGCCTGCTGGCGCCAAAGCCAACCCGTGATAAAAGCCAGCCGGGGTTACCGCCTGCCGGCTGGAGAAGGCAGCTAGCGCAAGGTTTTGAAGGTTTGAGCCGATGGAAGATTTCTACCGCATCCGCCGATTGCCGCCTTATGTGTTCGAAGAGGTGAACAAGGCCAAGGCACGTGCGCGCAATGCCGGCGCCGACATCATCGATCTGGGCATGGGCAATCCGGATTTGCCGGCGCCCGCTCATGTCATCGAGAAGATGAAGGAAGTGCTGGGCAAGCCGCGCACCGACCGCTATTCCGCCTCGCGCGGCATTCCCGGACTGCGCAAGGCGCAAGCCGCCTATTACGACCGCCGCTTCGGGGTGAAGCTCAATCCTGAAACCCAGGTCGTCGCCACGCTCGGCTCCAAGGAAGGCTTCGCCAATGTGGCGCAGGCGATCACCGCGCCGGGCGACGTCGTGCTGGTGCCCAATCCGAGCTACCCGATCCACGCCTTCGGCTTCCTGATGGCGGGCGGCGCGATCCGCTCGGTGCCGTCGGAGCCGACGGCGAACTTCTTCCATACCATCGAGCGCGCCATCACCCACTCGATCCCGAAGCCGCAGGTTCTGGTGGTCTGCTATCCGGCCAATCCGACGGCCTATGTGGCGACGCTCGACTTCTACAAAGACCTGGTCGCCTTTGCGAAAAAGCACAGCTTGCTGGTGCTGTCCGACCTCGCTTATGCGGAAGTCTATTTCGACGACAATCCGCCGCCCTCGCTGTTGCAGGTGCCGGGCGCCAACGATATCGCGGTCGAATTCACCTCGATGTCGAAGACCTATTCGATGCCGGGCTGGCGCATGGGCTTTGCCGTCGGCAACGAGCGCATCATCGCGGCGCTCGGCCGCGTGAAATCCTATCTCGACTACGGCGCCTTCACGCCGGTGCAGGTGGCGGCCACCGCCGCGCTCAACGGTCCCGACGACTGCATCAAGGAGATGCGCGAGACCTACAAGCGCCGCCGCGACGTGCTGGTGGAGAGCTTCGGCCGCGCCGGCTGGCATGTGCCGAGCCCACACGCCTCGATGTTCGCCTGGTCGCCGATCCCGGAGCCGTTCAAATCGCTCGGCAGCGTGGAATTCTCCAAGCTGCTGGTCGAGAAGGCCGATATCGCGGTGTCGCCCGGCATCGGCTTCGGCGAATATGGCGAAGGCCATGTCCGCATCGCGCTGGTGGAGAACGAACAGCGCATCCGCCAGGCCGCGCGCAACGTCCGCCGCTTCCTCGACACGGCGCCGGAACAGCTTCACAACGTCGTCCCGCTCGCCACGCGCCGTTAATTCCATGAGCCAGCCTCTCAGAGTTGGCGTCGCCGGATTGGGCACGGTCGGCGCCGCCTTAATCGCCCAGGTGGCACGCCAGCGCGAGCAGTTGGCAGCGCGTTGCGGCCGTTCGATCGAGATCGTCGCGGTCTGCGCGCGCTCGCGCGTCAAGAACCGCGGCGTCGATCTTAAGGCGATGAAATGGTTTTCCGATCCGGTCGCGCTCGCGCGTGCGCCCGATATCGACGTGTTCGTCGAACTGATCGGCGGTGCCGGCGATCCGGCCAAGAGCGCGGTTGCCGCGGCGCTTGACGCCGGCAAGTCGGTGGTCACCGCCAATAAGGCGCTACTCGCCAAGCACGGCGTCAAGCTCGCCGCGCTGGCGGAGAAGCGGCATGTCGCGCTCAATTTCGAGGCGGCGGTCGGTGGCGCCATTCCGATCGTGAAGACCTTGCGCGAGGGATTGGCCGGCAATGCCATCGACCGCATCTACGGCATCCTCAACGGCACCTGCAATTACATCCTGACGCGGATGGAGCAGGACAAAATGGCGTTCGCCGAGTGCCTGAAGGAGGCGCAGCGCCTGGGCTATGCCGAGGCCGATCCGACCTTCGACATCGAGGGCCACGACACCGCGCAGAAGCTGTCGATCCTGGCGAGCCTCGCCTTCGGCAGCAAGGTCGACCAGCGCGCGATTTATGTGGAAGGCATTTCCTCGATTGCGCCGGCCGATCTTGCCGCCGCCGACGAGCTCGGCTACCGGGTGAAGCTTCTGGGCGTCGCCGTGAAGACGCCGATTGGCATAGAGCAGCGCGTGCATCCCACGATGGTGCGCAAGGATTCGGCGATCGCACAGGTGATGGGCGTGACCAATGCCGTCACCGTGGACGCCGACGGTATCAATCCACTGACATTGGTCGGGCCGGGCGCCGGCGGGACCGCCACCGCCTCGGCGGTATTATCTGACATTGGCGACGTGGCGCGCACGCAAGTCGGGTATACCCGACTTGCGCATGATAGATTGCAGAACTCGGGTAAACCCGAGTTCTGTGTGCGCACGGAGCCGTTCGGGCGGCCGACCGCGCGGCTCACCAGCGTGCGCAAGGCCCCCATGCAGCGGCACGCCGGCGGCTACTACATCCGCCTGCAAGCGCGTGATAAGCCGGGAACCGCGGCGACCATCGCCAAACGGCTCGCGCAGCAGGATATTTCGTTGGAATCCATCGTGCAGCGGCATGCCAAGGACGGCAGCGGTCCGGCGCCCAAGATCGGCTCCGTCCCCGTTATCCTCATTACCTATGCGACCAGCGAAGATGCCGTGCGCAAAGCCCTTGCGGCGGTGGGTCGCGATAGGGTCATCTCTGGCCGACCGCAGGTTATCCGAATAGAGAAGAATTGAGTTCTGGCTGGCAAGCCGGATTTGTCTAGGGGGCGTTAACAATGGCGTTGGTGACCGAGACTACCAAGCAGGTGCTGGACCGCATCCTGTCTATCGAGATCGTGCGCGTGACCGAGCGCGCGGCGGTCTCTGCGGCCCGCCTGCGCGGGCGCGGCAACGAGAAGGAAGCCGACCAGGCCGCCGTCGATGCCATGCGGCGCGAACTCAGCAAGTTGCCGATCGGCGGCACGGTGGTGATCGGCGAGGGCGAGCGCGACGAGGCGCCGATGCTGTTCATCGGCGAGACCGTCGGCACCGGCAAGGGACCGAAGGTCGAC
>JACQDO010000266.1 GCA_016201085.1 Hyphomicrobiales bacterium
TGACATCTCGCTGTCGTCCCCGCGAAAGCGGGGACCCATACGCCGCAGCCTCTCTATAGGACACGGAGTATGGGTCCCGGGCCTCGCTTCGCTCGCCCGGGACGACGTCTAAAATAACAAACCTGAGGAATGCCTTTCATGAACTTCCCCAAACCCGCTGTCGGCATGCTGCCGAACGACCGTCTCGCCTATTCCGCCATAACTAAACGCAAACCGCTCAAGCTGCCGAAGGGCGCGCGCATGGTGGTGTGGGTCAACACCAACGTGGAGGAGTGGGACCCGACGCAGACCATGCCGCGCACGGTGTTGACGCCGCCGGCCGGCGGTTCGCCGATGCCCGATATCCCGAACTGGTGCTGGCACGAATACGGCAACCGGGTCGGTTTCTGGCGGCTGTTGCAGGTCTACGACGAATTCAAGATCCCGGGCGTGATGAACATCAACGGCACCGCCGCGCTCGCCTACCCGGAGATCATCAAGGCCTGCGTCGAGCGCAACTGGGAGTTCATCGGTCACGGCTTTACCCAGCGCAACATGCAGAAGGTGGAGAACGAGCGCGCCGACATCCGCAAGAGCGCCGAGGTGCTGCTGCAGGTGACGGGTAAGCGTCCGCGCGGCTGGGTCGGGCCCGGCCTGACCGAGACCTGGGAGACGCCCGACATCCTGGCCGAGGAAGGCTACGACTACGTCGCCGACTGGGTGCTCGACGATCAGCCGGCGTGGCTGAAGACGCGCGGCAAGCCGATCCTCAACATCCCCTACACGCAGGAATGCAACGACGTTGCCATGATGCTGATCCAGCATCACAAGGCGAGCGAGTACTACGAACGGGCGATGGACCAGTTCGAGCAGATCTACAAGGACGCCAAGGGCGGCGCGCGGGTGATGGCGATCGTGGCGCATCCCTACATCATGGGGGCGCCGCACCGGGCCAAATATTTCCGCCAGATCTTCCAGAAAATCCGCAAGAAGAAGGACGTGCTGTTCTGGACCGGCGCGCAGATCGTGGATTGGTACAAGAAGGTGGGGCCGCAGCCGGAGTGATTTGCGATGGCCATGCATCCGCGCGAACGCCTGCCGTTTTCGCCCATCGAGGGCCGCCCGCCGCTGAAATTTCCAGCCGGCGTGCGGCTGGTGATCTGGCCGGTGCTGGCGCTGGAGGAGTGGGACATCGCGCGCCCGATGGCACGCATGGTGATCTCGCCGCCGCAGGGCCAGCCGATGCTGCCGGATCACCCGAACTGGAGCTGGCACGAATACGGCATGCGCGTCGGCTTCTGGCGGCTGCGCAAGGCGATGCTCAAGCTCGGCATCACGCCGACCGTCACGCTCAACGCCAAGGTGTGCGAGACCTATCCGGCCGTGATCAAGGCGTGCATGGACAGCGGCTGGGAGCTCAACGCGCACAGCTACGACCAGATGCCGATGCACAAGCTCGACGACCAGCGCGCGGTCATCATGAAATCCATGGACGTGATCGAGAAATTCTCCGGCCAGCGTCCGCGCGGCTGGTTCGGTCCCGGACTGACGCAGACTTTCGACACGCTCGATTATCTATCGGAGGCCGGCGTCGAATATATCGGCGACTGGGTGCTCGACGACGAGCCGGTGACGCTGAAGACGACGCACAAACCGGTGGTGGCGCTGCCTTACAATTTCGAAATCCACGACATCGTCATGATGGCGTTGCAGCACCATGCCTCCGAGGTGTGGCATACGCGCGCGCTCGATCACTTCAAGACGCTCTATGCCGAGGCCGCGGAGCGGCCGAAGATCATGGCGATCGCCTGCCACCCCTATCTGTCCGGCGCGCCGCACCGGATCGGCCATGTGCAACGCACCTTCGAGGAGATCCTCGCGCATGACGGCGTCGTGACCTGGGATGGCGCCAAGATTCTCGACTGGTACCTCACGCAACAACGATAGATCGACAGCCCCATGCCGCCGCAAGCCTATCGCACCGCCTTCGTGCCGCACGACCTCAAGGCCCCCATCAAGGGCGCGGCGGCCGGCCCGCTCGCGGGGCTGAGCGCCGTCGTCAAGGACATGTATGACATCGCCGGCGAGCGCATGGGATGTGGCAATCCGGACTGGCTCGCGAGCCAGGCACCGGCCGCGCGCCATTGTCCGCCGGTGCAGAAAATCCTCGATGCCGGCGCCACCGTCATCGGCAAGACCATCTGCGACGAGTTTTTCTACAGCGTGACCGGCGCCAATGCGCACTACGGCACACCGGTCAATGCGCGCGCATGGGGTCGCCTGCCGGGCGGCTCATCGGCCGGTTCGGCTGCGGCGGTCGGCGCCGGTATCTGCGATTTCGCCCTCGGTAGCGATACCGGTGGCTCGGTGCGCATCCCCGCCTCGTTCAATGGCATCTACGGCCTGCGTCCGACCCACGAACGCGTCGCACATAGCGGCGTGGCGGACATGGCGCCGAGCTTCGATGTGCCGGGCTGGTTTGCCGCGACGCCAGGGGTGTTCCGCAACGTCGGCGCGGTGCTGCTCGACAGCCGCCGCGCCCCGGCGAAAATAAATCGCGTCGTCGTGCTGGAAGACGCGTTCGCGCAAGCGGACCCGGATATAGCCGATCTGCTGCACACGCTGCTCGAATTCATGAGCGACGACCTGCCGGCGATGGCGCATGGCAAGATCGCACCGGATGGCTTCGATCCCTGGCGCGAGGCGTTTCGCATCATCCAGGCCTACGAGACCTGGCAGAGCTTCGGTCCCTTCGTCGTCGAGCATAAACCCCAGATCGGCCCGGGCATTCGCGAGCGCATGCAGTTCGCCGCCACCGTAACCAAGGCGCAGGCCGACGCCGCGCGCGTCGTGCACGGCAAAGCGCGCGAGCACATCCGGCAGATCGCGGTGCCCGGCACCGTTCTCGCTTTGCCGACGGCGCCGACGATCGCGCCGCCGGTCGATACCCCGTCGGGCGACCTGGAGGATTTCCGCGTGCGCACCATGCGGCTGACTTGCACCGCCGGGATGTCCGGACTGCCGCAGATAAACATCCCGGCCGGAACGCTGAACGGCTGTCCCGTCGGCCTTTCGTTCATCGGCTGGGCCGGCGGCGACGAGGCGCTGCTCGATCTGGCCTGTGAATTGTCGCGTCACTGCGGCATGGCGGCCTGACGCTTTTTGTGCTTTGACATGCCCGCGCACCTTGCACCCGGACCATGCCAATGACGTCGCCCAACCAATTCCTCGATAAAAAAACCATCGCCGACCATCGCCGAGCTCGCTGCGCGGATGTATCTCGACACCGGCGCGGTCCGCTTCATGACCGACAAGCCGTTCATCTTCACCTCGGGCTGGGCCAGCCCGGTCTACAACGACTCGCGCTGGCTGATCTCGTTCCCCGACGTGCGCTCGACGCTGATGGATTTCGCGGTGGCAGCGATCACGCGCGACATCGGCCGCGACCAGATCGACGCCGTGGCCGGCGGCGAAACCGCCGGCATTCCGTTCGCCGCCTGGGTGGCCGACCGGCTCAATCTGCCGATGCAATACGTGCGCAAGAAGGCCAAGGGCTTCGGGCGCGGCGCGCAGATCGAGGGCCAGCTCATTCCCGGCCAGCGCGTGCTCCTGGTCGAGGACCTCGCCACCGACGGCCGCAGCAAGGTGAATTTCGTCAAGGCGCTGCGCGAGGCCGACGGCAAATGCGAGCACTGCTTCGTGATTTTCTTCTACGACATCTATCCCGAGGGTAAGAAAATCCTGAGCGACTTGGGCGTCACGCTGCATTCGCTCACCACCTGGCGCGACGTGCTCGCCGTCGCCAAGGCCAGCGGCAAGTTCGAGCCCAAGATGCTGGCCGAGGTGGAGAAGTTCATCGACGACCCGGCCGGCTGGTCGAAGGCGCATGGCGGCGTGGCGACCGCGGCGGAGTAGCTTCTGCGTTCCCCGGGCGCGGTGCAGCACGAAGCCATAAGCGCGTTTACGCGCGTCTTCGACGCGCTATGGCGAAGTGGTGCACCGCTGACCCGGGGTCCAGCTTAATTTAAGAAAGCAGACTGGGTCCCGGTTCTGCAGCGCACTGCTACGCGCTGCGCTGCGCCCGGGACACGCCGTGCATTACAACTTCCGCTTTAGGCGCGTCACCGCCAGATCCATCGCCGAGAGAAAGCGCGAAATATCCTGCCTTGAGAGCGGCGGCGGGCCGCGCGTGGTGGCGCCGGCGCTACGCAAGTCGGTCAGCAGATTGCGCGTGGCCAAGGCCATGCCGATGGAATTGTCGTCGAACGGCTTGCCGGTCGGACCGATCACCGTCGCGCCATTGCGCACGCAGCGGCCGGCCAGAGGTATGTCGGCGGTGATGACAATGTCGCTCGGGCCGGCGCGTTCGGCGATCCAGTCATCGGCGATATCGGGGCCTTCGTTCACGGTGACCCGCTCGATCAGCTCGCTGCGCGGCACGTTCATGAACGAATTGGCGACGACATAGACCTTGAGGCCATAGCGCTCCGCCACGCGGTAAACTTCGTTCTTCACCGGGCAGGCGTCAGCATCGACGAAAATGCGAATGGCCGCGGGTTGTTTCTGCTCGTCCACCGTGATCCAATTCCTTTAAATCAGGGAGGCATCAATGGCCAAGGCCAGGAAGAAGGCAAGCAAGAAAGCCCAGCGGCGCAAGAAAACGAAAGCCAAGGCGCGTCCGAAACAGAAATTCACCGTCAGCCATCATCGCGAGGCCGATTTCGACCAGGGCCTGCGCGCCTATTCGGCCTATCGCGATCTCGGGCTCGCGCCGGCCACCGGCGGCATGGTGCAGGCGCACGTCATCCGCATGACCAAGCCGTTCGACGCAGGCGAAGTGGCGATCCCGCATTATCACGATGTCGAATTCCAGATGGTCTATGTGCTCAAGGGCTGGTTCAAAAGCGAATTCGAGGGCCACGGCGTGCAGACCTTCAGCGCCGGCTCGTGCTGGATCCAGCCGCCGAAAATCAAGCACACCGTGCGCGGCTATTCCGACGACTGCGAACTGCTCGAGATCGTGCTGCCGGCCGATTTCGAGACGGTGACGCTGGGGAAGTAATCCGTCACACTAAGGTGGTCGCCGAAGGCGACCCTCGAAGGGCGACGGCCCGGGCCGTTCATCCTTCGAGGCTCGCTACGCTCGCACCTCAGGATGACGGTTAAACGTAATCAGTATCCGTTAAAAGAACCGCCCCACCAGCAGCCCGCCGGTCACCAGCGCGAAGATGACCGTCGTGGTGGCGAGCACGGTTGCCACGTGCCGCCAGCCGAGCGCCATCACGGTGGCGACCGAGGTGCCCAAGCCGAGCGCGCCGATGGCGATCAGCAGGCCCCAACCTGACAGCTCGATCAGCATCGCCTTCAGCGGCGCGGCCACCGGGGCCGCCGCCGGCAGCAGCGGCAGCGCGCTGTTGATGAGACAAAGCGCGAGGAACACGATGGCGAACACCGGCACCGGCACGCGCGCCTCGCCGTGCTGGACGCCCTGGCGGGTGAAATACCAGCCGATGCCGAGCACCACCGGCAGCAGCAGCAACACGCGGAACAGCTTGACGATCACCGCCGTGTTGCCGACCGGCTCCGACACCGCGTAGCCGGCGCCCACCACCTGCGCCACGTCGTGAATGGTGCCGCCCAGCATCACGCCGGTGCTTTGCGCGTCGAAGCCGAGCAGCAGGCACAACGGCGGAAAGATCACCATCGCCAGCGTCGCGAGCGCGTTGACCGCGACCACGACGAAGACCAGGTCGGCCTGCTTGCCGGGATAGTCCGGCAGCACGGTCGAGGTGGCGAGCGCGGCGGACGCGCCGCACACCGCGGTGGCGCTGCCGACCAGCGCGCCGAAGCCGGGCGGGCGTCCGCTTACTTTGGCGAAGAAAAATCCGGCCCACAGCGTCACGATCATGGCGAGCACCACCAGCAGGCCGGTGGCGATGCCGAGCGCCGCGATGTCGGACAGCGCCACGCGCAGGCCGAGCAGCGCCACCGCCCAACGCAGCAGCGTGCGCACGCAGAAGGCCATGCCCGGCTGCATCTCCGGGCGGCTGGCGAGCGGATTGAGCGCGATGCCGATGACCAGCGCCAGCACCATGGCCGGGATTGGCACCGCCTGCGCCACAGTGGGCGCGGCCAAAGAAGCGGCGACGGCCACCGCGGCCGACAGCGCCACGCCGGGCGCGAAATCAATCGCCACGTCGGACAATGAACGGCTTATCTGCGGGCTGGGTACGGCCACACGCTTTTCCTTATCGCCGGCTGGCGGCGGCACTCGTGAGGACGATGGGATTACTTCTCGATATCGTCATCCGACAGCACGCGCAGCGCGGCGCCGTCGACGTCGTTGTATTGGCCGCTGCGCAAGGCCCACAGGAAGGCGAACAGGCCGGTCAATCCGAGGCCGATCGCCAGCGGCACCATATAGACCAGCACGTTCATGGTTTTACATCGCGCATGATCTTATCCGACCTTCCTTCGCCCGCCGAAGCGGGCTTCGCGAAGGCGGGAAACCGGTTCCCACTTTTCGGGATCATGCGCCCGCCTCGGTAGGCCCGCAAGGCATTGACCGTCACTAGCATCGAGGAGCCCGACATGGCCAGCGCCGCGATCAGCGGCGTGACCAGACCGAGAATGGCGACCGGCACCGCCACGGCATTATAGGCCGCCGCCAGCCACAGGTTCTGCGCCATCAGCGCCCGCGCGCGGCGGGCGATCCGCACGGTCTCGACCACCGGCGCCAACCGCTCGCCGAGGAACACCGCGTCGGCCTGCGCCTGCGTCACGTCGGCGGCGGCGATCGGCGACAGCGAGACATGCGCGGCGGCCAGCGCCGGCGCGTCGTTGAGCCCGTCGCCGACCATCAGCACGCGGCGGCCTCGCGCTTTAAGCGTTTCGATGCGCGCGATCTTCTCGGCCGGCTTCAATTCGCCCAGCCAATTGTCGATGCCGAGCGCGCGCGCGATCGGCTCCACCGCCGCATTGCAGTCGCCGGACAGGATGTGCAGCTCGAAGCCGAGCGCACTGAGCGCCCGCACCGCCTCCATCGCGTCAAGGCGCAGCTTCTGCGAAATGGCGATGGTCGCCGTCCGTCCGCCATGGGAAAAGCAGATCCAGGATTCTCCGCTCGTCCCCGCGGAAGCGGGGACCCAGGGATGCATATCTCTGTCTTCTTGCTCTTGGCTCTGGATTCCCGCTTGCGCGGGAATGAGCGGAATTTGGGGGACGGCCGCGCAAAACTCTGCGCTGCCGAGCCGTGCCTCGACGCCGTCGATGACGACGCGCACGCCCTGCCCCGGCTCCTCTTGCGCGCCGTCGATTGGCGTTCGGATTGCCGCTTCGCGCGCCAGCGCCATGGCCAGCGGATGCCGGCTGGACAGCGCCAGCCGCGCCGCCGTCTGCAACAGCTCGGGGGCAATCGCTGTTGCATTGACCACGCGCGGCTCCGGCAGCGTCAGCGTGCCGGTCTTGTCGAACACGACGGTGTCGGCTTCCGCCAGCCGCTCGACCGCGTCGCCGGCATTGAGGATCACGCCGGCGCGGAACAGCGCGCCCGACGCCACCACCTGCACCGCCGGGATCGCCAGGGCCAGCGCGCAGGGACAGGTGATGATCAGCACCGCAATCGCCGTCACCACCGCATCGTGGACGCTGGCGCCCGCGAGCAGCCAGCCGGCGCACGTGAGCGCCGCGGTCAAGTGCACCATCGGCGCATAGATGCGCGCGGCACGGTCGGCGAGCCGCAGCGCGCGCGATTTGGCGCTCGCCGCCTTGTCGAGCAGCTTTTCGATCTCGTCGATCAGCGCGGCGCCGCCGGCCGCCGTCACGGCCAGCGTGAGCGCGCCGAAGTAATTCATGCTGCCGGCATAGACGGTGGCGCCGGCGGAAACCTTGCGGCGCGTCGTCTCGCCGGTGATCAGGCTCTCGTCCAGCTCGGAACTGCCGGCCAGCACCTCGGCGTCGGCCGGCACGCGCTCGCCCGCCTTGACCAGCACACGGTCGCCGGCCTTGAGCGCCGCCACCGGCACGCTCACCAGTTCGCCGCCGACGAAGCGACGCGCGGTGTCGCCCTTAAGCGCGGCGAGATTGCCGGCGATGGCACGCGTCTTGCGGCGCATGGCGTGATCGAGCGCGCGGCCGACCAGCAGAAAGAACAGCAGCATCAGCGCCGAGTCGTAATAAGCGTGTTCGGCGTGATGGGCAGTCTCCACCACCGACATGGCGAGCGCGAGAATGACGCCGAGCGAGATGGGCACATTCATGTTGAGGCTGCGCGCCCGCAGCGCCTGCCAGGCGCTGGCGAAGAACGGCCGCCCGGCGTAAGCCGCCGCCGGCAGCGCGATCAGCGCCGAGGCCCAATGGAAGAAGTCGCGCGTCTCCGGCGTGATGTCGGTGACGTTGCCCGACCATACCGACACCGACAGCAGCATGACGTTCATGGCAGCGAAGCCGGCGACCGCCAGACAGCGCGTGAGGCGGCGCGCCTCGGCCGCCGCCTCCTGCTCGGCGCGCAGCGGCACGAAAGGACGGCCGCGATAGCCGATGCTCTCCAGCGTCCGCAGAATCTGCGCCGGCTTGAACACCCGGTCGTTCCAGGCGACGTGCAGCCGGCGATGCGTGTAATTGAGCCGCGCCTCGGTCACGCCCGGCAGACGCTTTACCGCGCCCTCGATGCGAGAAATGCAGGCGCCGCAGGCAATGCCGTCGACCGCCAACTCCATGGCCAGCGTGCCGTCACCGGCCGGCTTGGCGTAGAGCGAAAGATCGAGCGTCTCGCTCATGACTTTTTCCCTGCGCATGACCTTTTCCGAAAACCGATTCCCACTTTTCGGGGTCATGCGCTACCTGAGCGTGACCCGGTTGCGCGAGCGGAACATGCGATCGTCGCCGCGATAGAGATCGACGATCAATTCCCATTGACCGGGCTGCGCCTGCGTTTCGCCGTGGAAGGCGCCGGCGCCGATGCGGTTCAAGGCAATGTCATGGTCAAGCCGCGCATCGGCGGGATGCGCCAGCCGCGCCTGCGCCGTCAGCCCGGAAAGCGGCGCGCCGCGGTCGTCGCGCGCGCTGAGCTCGAGCACGGCGCCGCCGGCGCGGTCGCGCGCCAGCTTGCCGTCGACGCGCCAGTGCCGCGCCTCCTGCCGCTCGGCCTGCGCCAGCTCCTGCGCGAACATCAGCCCGGCCTTGTAGGAGCTGCCGGTCTCCAGGCCGCCGAAGGTCGAGGTGGCCGCCTGCACCAGCAGCGCATTGACCGCGAACACCACGCCGAAAAAACCGAGGAAGCACAGCAGCACCGCGAGCCCGGTCAGTTCGCGCGGCGGCTTGCGTTTTCGTTCAAGGATGACGGACATAGGATAGCCTCGGCTCAGGGAGCAAAGAAGTGGTCGTGCGCGATGGCCTGCTGGCCGGTCGCTATATCGGTGAGACGGAACACGACCTCCGACTTCGGCGGCGGCGGCAGGCCGTAGTCGGTCACCAGCACGCGCACTTCGCGGGTCTGGTCGGGGCCGACGTCGATCCACGGCTCGCCGTCCGCGCGCGGCGGCACGCCGATCAGACTGATCAGCGCCGCCGGCGGGCCGTTGAAGCCGAGCGCGAATTCGCGCTTCTTGAGCTGCTTGTTGACGATACGCACGGTGTAGGCATTGCGCACCGAGCCATCCGATAGTCGCACGAACATCGGATTGCGGTCGTGCATGACGCTGATGCCTTCGCTGTCGCGCGTCGCCAGCGTGAAGATCATGATGCCGCCGGCGATGGCGATGATCGCCGCATACAACACCGTGCGCAGGCGCATGATCTTGACGAAAGCGGGCTTGCCCTCCAGGCGGCGCTTGATGTTGACGTCGGTGTCATAGGCGATGAGACCGGGCGCGCGGCCGAGCTTGCGCATCATCGCGTTGCAGGCGTCGATGCACAGTCCGCATTGGATGCAGCCGACATCGGAGCCCTCGCGAATGTCGACCCCGGTCGGGCAAACGCGCACGCACTGCTTGCAGTTGGTGCAGTCGCCGGCAGGCAGACCTTGCGCGCGCAATTCCTTCGCCTTGGCCACCGCGATGCGCGGCTCGCCGCGGTCGTAGCGGTAGGTGACGTTGAGTGCGTATTCGTCGGTGAGCGCGGCCTGGATGCGCGGCCACGGGCACATATAGACGCAGACCTGCTCGCGCATGAAGCCGTCGAGCGTGTAGGTGGTGAAAGTGAGAATGCCGATCCACACATAAGCGATGAACGGCGCGGTGCCGAAGGTGAGCTCCTTCACCAGCGTCGGCGCGTCGGCGAAATACAGCACCCAGACGCCGCCGGTCCACCACGCCACCATCAGCCAGAGGAAATGCTTGATGCCATTGCGCGCGTAGGTTTGCAGCGTCCAGCGTTTGCCGTCGCGCTGCATGTTCTCGCGCCGGTCGCCTTCCACCCAGCGTTCGATGGCAAAATACAGATCGGTCCACACCGTCTGCGGGCAGAGATAACCGCACCAACCCCGGCCGGCGAGCGCGTTCATCAGGAACAGCAGCATCGAGGCCAGGATGAGCAGCCCGGTGAGGTAGTAGACCTCCTGCGGCCAGATTTCGATGAAAAAGAAATAGAAGCGGCTGTTGGGGAAGTCGAGCAGCACGGCCTGGCTGGGCGCGTTCGGCCCGCGATCCCAGCGCACGAACGGCAGCAGATAATAGATGCCGAGGGTAACGATGACCGCCGCCCATTTGATTCGGCGGAACGTGCCGCTCACGCTCTGCGGATAGATCTTGCGGCGCTTCGCATAGAGCGGGATGTCGTCATTCGGCGGCGGCGGGCCGGTGACTTCGGCCGCGGCGACCAGGCGCGTCAGAGCGGGCGCTACCGGCGCCCCCGCATCCAACGCCACGGTGCCGACGACCGGTGCAATCATTTTTCTCCGCCGCCGAGGCCGTGGACATAGACGGTGAGCGCCTTGATGGTCGGATCGCTCAGGCGCCCGCCCCAGGCCGGCATGACGCCGCCACGGCCATTTTGCAGGCCCTCCATGATGATTTTCTTGTCCGCGCCGTAGAA
>JACQDO010000267.1 GCA_016201085.1 Hyphomicrobiales bacterium
AGCGCGAGTTGAAACCGATATCGAGCGGCTCGCTGTCGTACTCGACCTCGATTTCCTCAGTGGCGCTGCCGGAATCCGGATTGGTCACCGACAGCACCAGCCGGCCGCCGGAGATCGCCAGCTTGACGGCGCGGCCACGCTCGCTCGAGACGGTGGAGACGCGGTCGACCGCGGCCTCGAAATCCTTCTTGTCGACGATCAAGCTTTTGTCGTTGTTGGCCGGGATCACACGCCCGTAATCCGGGAAGGTGCCGTCGATCAGCTTACTGGTGAGCACCGCGTTGCCGATACCGAATCGGATCTTGCCGGCGGACAGCTCGATGGCGACCTCGCCTTCGCCGGTCTCGATCAGGCGCTGTACCTCGGCGACCGTCTTGCGCGGTACGATGATGCCCGGCATGCCGGCGGCGCCGCTCGGCAGCGGCAGTTCGACCTGCGCCAGGCGATGGCCGTCGGTCGCCACCGCGCGCAAGCTCGCGGCCTTGGCCGTGCCGGCCGTGTGCAGATAGATGCCATTGAGGTAGTAGCGCGTCTCTTCCGTCGAGATGGCGAACTGGGTCTTGTCGATCAGCCGTTTGAGGTCGCTGGCGGCAAGCTTGAACGAATGCGTCATCTCGCCGGCGGCGAGATCGGGGAAGTCGCTTTCCGGCAGCGTCTGTAGCGTGAAGCGCGAGCGGCCGGCGCGGATGGAGAGCACGGCGCGGTCGCCGGCACCCTCGATGACGATCTGCGCGCCCTCGGGCAGCTTGCGCACGATCTCATAGAACATATGCGCCGGCACGGTGGTGGCGCCCCCCGGCGCTACCTCGGCGGCGATCGAATCGGTGATTTCGAGATCGAGGTCGGTCGCCTTCAGGCTGAGCTTGCCCTTGTCGGCCTTGATCAGCACGTTGGCGAGAATCGGGATGGTATTGCGCCGTTCGACCACGCGGTGCACGTGGCCTAGCGATTTCAGCAGTTCGGCACGCTCGACGGTAACTTTCATGGAGAGACCCGCTCCGGCGCCTTTGAAAAGGACCCTAACTGAGGCGCAACGGCAAGCCGGCAGATCGCGCGATTGCGATGCCGGGGGGCAAAGGTGACAAGCCGGGGGGATTTACGCAAGAGCGGCGTGCAGGCGGGACGGTATTTCCCTAAAGGCGTCCACAGGGGGCCTTGCCCCGGATGCGCCGCAGCACGCAGTGGTGCGGCGCTGAGCCGGGGCCGTTCCAGAACCGAGCTTGCTACGATCCCGGGTCTGCGGCGCAGCGCATAGCGCGGCGAAGACGCGCGTAAACGCGCTTATGCCGCTGCACCGCGCCCGGGAAAAGCCGCCTGCTACTCCTGCAATTGCCGCTTGAGGATCTCGATTTCCTCGGCCAGCGCCATGTCGTTGCCCACCAGGCCCTCGATCTTGCGCACAGCATGCAGCACGGTGGTGTGGTCGCGCCCGCCAAACCGCCGGCCGATCTCCGGCAGCGAGCGCAGCGTCAGGGTCTTGGCCAGATACATGGCCACCTGGCGCGGGCGCACCACGTTGGCGGTGCGGCGCGATGACAACAGGTCGGAACGGCTGACATTGTACTGCCGCGCCACCACCCGCTGGATGTCCTCGATCTTGACCCTTTTCGGTTCCTGCGGACGGATCAGGTCGCGCACCTCGCGCTCGGCCATTTCCAGGGTTACGGGCTGGCCGGTCAGCTTGCTGTGGGCGAGCAGGCGATTGAGCGCGCCTTCCAGGTCGCGGCCGTTATGGGTGACGGTCTTGGCGATATAGGTGAGCACCGGCAACGGCACGTCGAAGCTCGGATGATGCGAGCGCGCCGCCTGCACGCGGGCTTTGAGGATTTCGAAGCGCAGTTCCTCGCCGAGCGAGCCCATTTCGACCACCAGGCCGCCGCCAAGGCGCGAGCGCACGCGGTCCTCGAAGGTCTCCAGTTCGGACGGTGGCCGGTCGGAGGCGATCACCACCTGGCGGCCGGCATCGATCAGGGCGTTGAGCGTGTGGCAGAATTCGGCCTGCGTCGACTTGCCTTGCAGAAACTGTAGATCGTCGATCACCAGCACGCCAATGCCGCGCAGCGCTTCCTTGAAGGCGAGCGCGGTCTGCGTGCGCAGCGCCGAGACGAAGCCGTACATGAACTTCTCGGCGGTGAGGTACAAAACCTTGCGCTCGCCTGCGGCATTTCCCGACCAGGTGATGGCCTGCAACAGGTGCGTCTTGCCCAAGCCCACGCCGGCATGGATGTAGAGCGGATTGAACATCACCGGATCGCTGCGGCGCGCCGCCGCCACCTGCTTGGCCGCGGCATGGGCGAGCGTATTGGAGCGGCCGACCACGAAGCTCTCGAAGGTCAGGCGGGCATCGAGCGGTGAACCGCCCAGCGCCTCATGCCCGCCGGAATCGCCGAGCGATATCGGCCGGCCATGGCCATTGCCGCTGGGGAAGCGGCTGCCGGCCTCGTTGCCGGCGACGGTAATGTCGGGTTTTTTCGGCGGCACCGTCGATTTGAGCACCGCCGAGCGCACGATCAGCTCGATGCGGCTGATTTTGGTGTCCTCCGCCTGCCAGCAGGCCAGCACGCGCTCGGCGTAATGCGACTGAATCCAGCTCTTGAGGAAACGCGTCGGCACCGACAGGCGCACGGCGCCGTCCTCGATGGCTTCCAGGTCCATGCGCGCGAACCAGCTCGAATAGACGTCGTCGCCGACCTCCGTGCGCAAGCGCCCGCGCACGCGTGTCCAACCTTCTAGTTCCGCGTTCGACATTTTCTTTTTCTCTATCCAATTGATTGGTTGAACGAACTCGGTTGGTTGGCGCGGCAGAGACAAGTTGACTGGGCGCCGGACATGGAACGCAACTCCACTCGGTGATGCCGGGTAACGATGGACCGCGGAGGCTTTCGGGGCCGGCGGGCTGACATCGACACGCGGTCGAGGGATATTGCGCTTACCCGCAAGGCGGCGGGGTGGCGCTGCGACTTACGGTCGGGAAGGCCTGCACGCTGCGCGGCGCACGGGCTGGGCTAGGAACAAGACATGAAACCTGGGTCGGCAGATGGGCGCGAAGAGCTACACATGCGTTCGTATCGGACGAAATGCCTGTAATCGTATCGGCATCGATGGCCAACGCCCTTCCGCTACCTGCCATAATCGCCCCCCTATAATAGGCTTACGGGATTTTGCCCGGTCGTCTGTCTGTTTCCGGATCGCGACCGTCCGGAAACTTGTCGCTTTCTCAATTCCACACCCGCGTGCGGGCAAAAAGCAGCCGTTCTCACCCGCGGATGAGCGTGGAGCTAATTCTTTTCACTGATCGTGCGCGGAGAATTTCCGTGCCGCGCTAAAAATACACATGCATCGCTGCTCGGCAATGCCCTTTGCGTTTGCTGTGCCAGCGCGTCCGCCGCAATCGCGGTGACGGCGCGGCGATTGCGAGAATGAATCAATTTTAACATGTTGTGAGTCGCAGGGAATTTCCAAAACGGACGCCTGGTTCCAGGAATAAATGACGGTAAAACTTTTTTCGTCCGTTGACGTCGGAAACGCCCGCCGCCCAGCGATTTCTCGGGTCCAATGCGCGCCTTACGGTGTAAGTCTTTATTGCGACAAAAAAATTCGTGAGCGATAAATGAAGGTAGCCGGGGATCGAATATCCAAGCTAGCTGCTTGATTGGCGCGTCCAATGTCGTGAAGTGGACAGCAAAATCTTTGCGCGCATATCTTTTTTACGGCGCGATTACAGTTTCACGACAGTACGCATCGCCGTTTTCACGGCAAGCCGTACGCGGCGGTTCCGACGGCGCTGATGAGAATTGGAAGCAATAGGGCTTCGCCGTCCGGTCGCCGGCGCTTACCGACGCTTACTTGCCGAGCTTGGCGATGCGCTTTGCGATGCGCGAAACTTTGCGGCTGGCATTGTTCTTATGCACGACCTTGCGCTGGGCCGCACGCATGATCACCGGTTCTGCATCCTTGAACGCCGCCAACGCCGCATTGCGGTCGCCGCTGGCGATCGCTTCCTCGACTTTGCGCACCGAGTTGCGCAGTAGCGAGCGACGCGCCTTGTTGATTTCGGTCTTGCGCAGATTCTTGCGCGTGGCTTTGCGGGCGGAACTGGTATTGGCCATGAATCTCTCGTTTAGGGACCGGCGCTCGCAGCGGTGCGGTCCGCCAGGCGACATCTTTGTTCAAGAAAGCGCGGCGGCGAAAACGATCGCCGCCACGGACCGAGGCTTATAGTAAGGCCCCGCGCGGGCGTCAACGCCCGCATTTAACTCTAGTTAAGCCACGCGTTGGGCGCGTGCCGCGTCATAGCCTGCCACCGCGGCCGCGCGATCGGCGGGCGAAAACGCCGCCAGCGGCGGTTTCACCCGCGAAAGCTGCGGATCGCCATGGATATGGGCCAGCAACGCCTTCACGCCGCTCACCAGCGGCTTACCGTCGAACAGCTTGCGGATGCTCACCGCGGCGTCGAGCGCGCCGCTATCGCCGGCGCGCCAGGCGCGCGCGCACAGATCGGCATTGAGATTGGCGGTGGCCGAGATGCAGCCGGCGAATGCGCCCTGGCGCGCCTCGATGAGCGCCGCTTCGGTCGACGGGAATACGGCAAAGCCCGGTGCGATCGCCGCCGCGGCGCGCGCATAGGCCATGTCGCCGGAGGAATCCTTCAAACCCACGATGCGGGTCGAAAACGAATCCAGCAATCGTTTGATAAGCGCGACGTGCCAGGGCAGGCCGGACATCGCCGGGAAATGATAAAGATAGAGCGGGATCGGCTTAGCGGCGGTCGCCTGCACCAGCGTCTCGATATAGGCGAACAGCCCGTCGTCGGGTACGCCCTTGTAGTAGAACGGCGGTAACACCAGCGCCCCGGCAAAGCCGAGCTCGGCGGCGTGACGGGTTAGCGCGATGGCATCGCTGACAGCGGCGGCACCGGTGCCGACCATCAGTCGATCAAGCGGCAGACCGTTGGCCTTGTAAGCATCCATGACCGACATGCGCTCGGCAAGCGAGAACGAGGTCGCCTCGCCGGTGGTGCCGAGCACGTTGAGGCCGTCGCAGCCGTTGTCGAGCAGAAAGCGCGCGAGCTTGACCGCGCGTGCGCAATCGGGCGCGCCGCTCTCATCGACCGGCGTGGCAATGGCGGCGATCACGCCGGTGAGGGTCTTGGCCAATGCATGTCTCCCGAAGTGACGTGTATGCTGTATGCCAGGAACTAGCCGCTCACATTATACGCCGCCAGCGCCGCCATGTTGACGATCTGGCTGTCCTTGGCACCGAGCTGCACGATCTGCACCGGCCGGTCTAATCCGACCAGCAGCGGTCCGATCACGGTGGCGCCGCCGAGTTCCTGCAGCATCTTGGTCGAGATCGAGGCCGAGTGGAACGCCGGCATCACCAGCACGTTGGCAGGCCCCGACAGCCGGCAGAACGGGTAGGGCGCCGCCAACTCGGGATTGAGCGCCACGTCGGCGGCCATCTCGCCGTCATATTCGAAATCGACGCGCTTGTTGTCGAGGATCTTCACCGCCTCGATCACGCGCGCCGAGCGCTCGCCCGGCGGATGGCCGAAGGTGGAGAAGGCGAGCAGCGCCAGCCGCGGCTCGTAGCCGAGCCGGCGCGCCACGCCGGCCGCCTCGATGGCGATCTCGGCGATCTCGTGCGCCTCCGGCATCTCGGTCACCGCGGTATCGGCGACCAGCACAGTGCGGCCGCGCGTCACCACCAGCGATACGCCGATGACGCGATGCCCGGGCTTGGGATCGATGACGCGGCGCACGTCTTCGAGCGCCACCGAGAAATTGCGCGTGACGCCGGTCACCATGGCGTCGGCGTCGCCGAGCGCCACCATGCAGGCGGCGAAGTGATTGCGATCGGTATTCACCAGCCGCTGGCAGTCGCGCACCAGATAGCCGCGCCGTTGCAGCCGCTCATACAAATGGTTGGTGTAGACGGTGTTGCGCGTCGACTTGGCGGCATTGACGATCTCCAAGCCCTCGCCGAGCTCGATACCAGCCTCGAGCGCCGCCGCGTTGACGCGATCCTCGCGCCCGACCAGCAATGCGCTACCCAGGCCCTGATGCACGAAGCTCGCGGCGGCGCGGATTACCTGCTGCTCCTCGCCCTCGGCGAACACCACGCGCTTGGGCTGCCGGCGCAGCCGCGCGTAAACTTGCACCAGCGTACCGGCGATCGGGTCGCGCCGCGCGTTCAACTGCTGGCGATAGCCGTCCATGTCGACGATCGGCTTGCGCGCGACGCCGGTGTCCATGGCCGCCTTGGCCACCGCCGGCGGCACGGTGAAGATGAGACGCGGATCGAACGGTACCGGGATGATGTAGTCGGGGCCGAATTTCGGCCGCGCTCCGTACAGCGCCGCGACTTCGTCGGGCACATCCTCGCGCGCCAGTTCGGCCAGTGCATGGGCCGCGGCGATTTTCATTTCCATGTTGATGGTGGAGGCGCGCACGTCGAGCGCGCCGCGGAAAATGAATGGGAAGCCGAGAATATTATTGACCTGGTTCGGGTAGTCGGAGCGCCCGGTGGCCATGATGGCGTCGTCGCGCACCGCCGCCACCTCCTCGGCGGTGATTTCCGGATCCGGATTGGCCAGCGCGAAGATGATCGGCTTGGCCGCCATCGACTTGATCATCTCCGGTGTGAAAGCGCCCTTGACCGAGAGACCGAAGGCGACGTCGGCGCCCACAAACGCTTCCGCCAACGTGCGCGCCGAGGTCTTCACCGCGTAGGCCGACTTCCACTGGTTCATGCCGTCACTGCGGCCCTGGTAGATGACGCCCTTGGTGTCGCACAGGATCAGATTTTCCGGTGTGAAGCCGATCGACTTGAGCAACTCCAGGCAGGCGATGCCGGCCGCGCCCGCGCCGTTGCACACGAGCTTGGTTGTCTTGATGTCGCGCCCGGTCAGATGCAGCGCGTTGATCAGGCCGGCGGCCGAGATGATGGCGGTGCCGTGCTGGTCGTCATGGAACACCGGGATGTCCATCAGTTCGCGCAGGCGCTGCTCGATGATGAAACACTCCGGCGCCTTGATGTCCTCCAGATTGATGCCGCCCCAGCCTGCGCCCAAAAGTTTCACGCAGTTGATGATCTCGTCGGGGTCCTCGGAGGAGACTTCCAAATCGATGGAGTCGATGTCGGCGAAACGCTTGAACAGCACCGCCTTGCCTTCCATCACCGGCTTGGCAGCCAGCGCGCCGCGGTTGCCCAGGCCCAGAATGGCGGTGCCGTTGGTGATGACGGCGACGAAATTGCCCTTGGTGGTGTAGTCGTAGGCGCGGCTCGGATCCTCGGCGATGGCCAGTACCGGCACGGCGACGCCGGGCGAATAGGCGAGCGACAGGTCGCGCTGGGTCGCCATCGGCTTGGTGGCGACGACTTCAAGCTTGCCGGGCCGCCCGACGCTATGGAATTGCAGGGCTTCCTGATCGGTGAAGGTCGGCCGTTTACGGCCGCCTGGGGGTTTTGCGGGCATTTCAACTCCATACGCGACCGGTGGTGCCCGGCGGACATGACGTTAGCGGACATAAGCGCATATGCTCAAGCAAGGCCAGCCTTGCGCCTATTGCATTGGTAGTGTCGATGCAGGATTGATCCTGGACAAACCGCCGGGTAATCGTTGACCATGGTCGACGCCATTGGGCGAGCGAGAAGACCCCCCATCATGATCCGTTTCCTGTTTCGATTTATCGGCCTGATCTGCCTGGCCGCCGCATTCATCCTGGTGATCTATGACGGCACCAAGTCGATCGCGGCCAATAATCTCTACTTCACCAGCGCGCGCACGCTGTGGGAGCTGATCAATGCCGGCGGCCTGGCCAAGCTCAAGCCATTGCTGGAACCCTACGGCGGCGGCCTGCTGTGGGACCCGGTGATGGTCAACATTCTGGCGGCGCCGGCCTGCGTATTACTTGGCGGCTTCGGCATTCTGCTGCTTATCCTCGGCCGCCGGAAAAAGCCGCTGATCGGCTTCGAGCGCTAGGCGTCCGCCTCGTGTCCGGGGCGCACGGCTCGCATCGGCGTGAAGCGCGCGTGCGGGCTTCTGGCCGAGACGTGATCGGACGCGGCATTTCGCGGCATCCAATACCGTCTTATATTGCGCGCATCGATTGCAGGAGAGCGCACCCATGTTCGGATTCAAGAAAATTGCCATGCCAACCGCGGCGCAGGCGCTGCCCGGCCGCGGCAACGCGATCCGCACCGCGGCCGAGCATTTCGTCAATCGTCGCGCGCTGAAAGGACCTTATCCGCAAGGCTTGGAGACAGCGCTGTTCGGGCTTGGCTGTTTCTGGGGCGCCGAGAAAAAATTCTGGGAACTCGGTGACGGCATCCATGTCACAGCCGTCGGCTATGCCGGCGGGCTGACGCCCAATCCGACCTATGAGGAAGTCTGCTCCGGGCGCACCGGCCACAACGAGGTGGTGCTGGTGGTCTACGACCCCAACAAGATTTCCTACGACATGCTGCTCAAGACCTTCTGGGAGAGTCACAACCCGACGCAAGGCATGCGCCAGGGCAACGACATCGGCACGCAGTACCGCTCCGGCATCTACACCTTCAACGCCGCGCAGCGGCAGGCCGCCGAGGCCTCGAAGGCGATGTACGAGCAGGCGCTCAAGGCCAAGCGTTACGGCGCCGTCACCACCGAGATCGTCGATGCGCCGGAGTTCTATTTCGCCGAGGACTACCACCAGCAATATCTGGCCAAGAACCCGTACGGCTATTGCGGGCTGGGCGGCACCGGCGTGTCGTGCCCGATCGGCACCGGCGCCAAGCTGGCGCAGGGGGCTGGGGCGTAATCTCATGTCATTCCGGGACGGCCGGAAGGGCCGGCCCGCAATGAGCGAAAGACTTTATTAACCATATAAAGCGTTAATCGGGCTCTATTTCCGCCACCCGGCCCGGATTTGCGCGATGCGGGGAGCCCGACTGCTGTTGGCCTTGATGACCGCGCTGGCGGTCAGCGCCTGCATGCGTCAGCAGCCGGTCTATTACGTGATGGACCCCAACACAGGCCAGCCGGTGCGAATGGTGGCGCAGCAGCCATACCTCATGCCGCAATATATGCAGCAGCCCTATGGCCAGCCCGTCTATCGGCAGCCATTGCCGGCGCAATCCGAGCGCGGCCTCTATTCGAGTTCGCCGGCCAATGCGCAACAGGCTTACGGCCAGCCGCCGCAATATGAGCCGCAGACTTACGCGCAGCAGGGCAATCAGCCGGCGGTCGCGCCATCGGCGTCAGGCAATAGCGGGCGCGGGCTGTTCGCGCAACGCGGCGCATCCTCATCGCGGACAATCTACGTGCCGCCGAGCGAGACGCAGCCATCTTACGGCGCACAGCCGCAATATGCCGTGCCGCAAAGCGGACCTTACGCCGCCGCGCCCAACGAGGCCTACGCCGCTATGCCCGTGGCCGGCAATGCGCCCTATACGCTCGACAGCGGCGACAAGCTGCGCATCGTGGTGTTCGGCCAGGACGGCATCACCAACAGTTACACGGTCGACGCCAGTGGCAATGTGAACATGCCGCTGGTCGGCAGCGTGCCGGCGCGCGGCATCGGCACTCAACAGCTTTCGAAAATAATTGCCGATCGGCTCAAGAAGGGTTACGTGCGCGAGCCGCATGTCACGGTCGAGATCGAAACCTACCGGCCGTTCTTCATTCTCGGCGAAGTCACCAATCCGGGTCAGTATCCTTACGTCGCCAACATGACGGCGGAGACCGCCATCGCCATTGCCGGCGGCTTTGCCCCGCGCGCCAGCAAATCCAGGGTCGAGCTTTCACGCAACGCGCCCGGCCAACAGTTCCACGGCGACGTCCCGCTCACCTTCCCGCTCCGCCCCGGCGATACCGTGGTGGTGAAGGAGCGATGGTTCTGAGCCTCAGCGGTCGTCCCCCGCGAAGGCGGGGGACCCAGTACTCACAAGCGATGCCGTGATTACTGGATCGTCCGCCTGCGCGGACGATGACGGCAACGTCCTATTTCATATGCTTGCCGAGGAATTCCGTGGCCCGGCTCCAGGCCAGATCGGCGGCCTCCTTGCGGAAGCTGGCGCGCTCGTCGCAATAGAAGCCGTGCGGGGCGCCCGCGTAAACACAGGTTTCCGCCTGTGGCTGCTTCGCCCTGATCGCCGCCACCACGTCCATCGGAATGCCCTCGTCCTTTTCGCCGAAATGCATCTGCAGCGGACACTTCGGTTTTTCGTCGGCGAACTTGCCGATCATGCCGCCGTAGAAGGCGACCGCGGCCTTGAGGCCGGGCAGCCGGCAGGCGGCCAGGAACGCGGCGGTGCCGCCCATGCAGAAGCCGATGACGCCCTGCGGGCCGACGCCCTTGAGCTCGCCCAGCGCCGCGGCCATGTCGGCCACCATGTGATCCCAATTGAGATTGCCCAGATAGCTGCGGGCGTGCGCGATCTCGTCGGGCGTATAGCCGCACTCGAAGTCGCGCACGAAGCGGTCGAACACCGCCGGCGCCACCGCCACATAGCCGAGCGCCGCCAGCCGGTCGCAGACCGCGCGGATGTGATGATTGACGCCGAAAATCTCCTGCACCACCACCAGCCCGCCCTTCGGTGTGCCTTGCGGATCGGCGCGATAGGCGCCGAGCGTGTGTTGATCGGCGGTGGTGAGCTTGAACTGCTTGCCCAAGTGAGCCTCCCTGACTGTCAATTGATGACGTTATTTGAACTCTAAGCCCGCGGGTTTTTAGCACGAGGCCGCGCCGGCGAGCCAGATCAGGAAAACGCCTGCTTCAACAATTCGTATGAACGTTTGCGCGCCGCATGGTCGTAGATCATCGTCGTCACCATCAACTCGTCGGCCTGCGTTGCTTCAATCAAGGGAAGGAGTTTGCCCATCACAGTCGCTGGCGAACCGACCGAAACCTTCATGCGGTTCTGCGCAATGCGCGCGCGATCGGCCGGCGTGTAGTCATATGCCGCGGCCTCCTCCGGCGAAGCCAGCGGCAGATACTCGCCCTTGGCGCGGCGCACGATGTTGAGGTCGACGGTTAATGCCAGCCGCGCGGCCTCGGTGTCGCTGTCGGCGCACACCACGTGCGTGCCGAGGATCGCATAGGGCTTGGCGTGCGCCGGCGACGGCTGGAAATTGTCGCGATAGAGTCGCATCGCCTCGTCGGCGGGGAACGTCGCGAAATGATGCGCGAAGGCAAAGGCGGCGCCGATCTGGCCGGCCAGTTGCGCGCTGTAGTCGGAGGAGCCGAGCAGATAGATCGGCGGCAGCGCAACGTCGGACGGCATCGCCCGTACATTGGCGAACGGATGGCCGGCAGGAAAGCCGCGGTTCTCGATCAACATGAGTTCATTGAAGCGTTCGAGGAAATCGTCCTCCTCGCTGATGCCCTGCCGCCGCCGCAACGCGTAGGAGGTGGCCGGATCGGTGCCGGGCGCGCGCCCGAGGCCGAGATCGATGCGGCCGGGATAAAGCGCCGCCAGCACCTTGAAACGCTCGGCCACCATCAGCGGCGCGTGGTTGGGCAGCATCACGCCGCCGGAGCCGACGCGGATGCGCGTGGTCCGCGCGGCGATTTGCCCGATCATGATGTCGGGCGCGGAACTCGCTATCGCCGGCATATTGTGGTGCTCGGCCACCCAGTAGCGCATGAAGCCGAGGCCATCGGCAAGCGCGGCGAGGTCGAGCGACTTGCGCAGCGCCTGGGCGCCGGTCGAGCCGGTCGATACCGGCGACAGGTCGAGAATGGAAAGCGGGATCATGGCCATTACTTATCACGACTTTGCAGGTCACGACTTGCCCGCCTTTTCGCGCGCAAAGCCGCGTATGATAGCGGCCGGACGGCAGATGGGAGCCCGGGCATGGCCGCATTGACCGAATGGAAAGTCCCGCCGGCGGTGCAGCCGCGCGCCGACGACTATCCTTACGATCTCGATCGCGCGCTCTCCTCGGTGGTGGGCCTGCATTCCATTATCCCGCCCGATGCCTTCACCGCCGAAACGCTCGGCGTCGAGCGCGCCGGCAACGGCGTGCTGATCGATCGCGGGCTGGTGCTCACCATCGGCTATCTGATCACCGAGGCCGAGACGGTCTGGCTGCATCTCGGCGACGGCCATGTAGTGGAGGGCCATGCGCTCGGCTTCGACCAGGTGACCGGCTTCGGTCTGGTGCAGGCGCTGGGCGCCATCGATCTGCCGGCGCTGGCGCTCGGCTCCTCGCAGGCCGCCCAAATCGGCGAGCGCGTGGTGGTCGGCGGCGCCGGCGGGCGCACCCGCTCGCTGGCCGGCCGCATCGCCGCCAAGCAGGAATTCGCCGGCTATTGGGAATACCTGCTGGACGAAGCGATCTTCACTTTTCCGGCGCATCCCAACTGGGGCGGCACCGCGTTGATCTCGCCCGAGGGCAAGCTGATCGGCATCGGTTCGCTGCAGATCGAACGCGCGCGCGAGGGCAAGGGCGAACATCTCAACATGACGGTGCCGATCGATCTGCTGAAACCGATCCTCGAGGACTTGCGCAAATTCGGCCGCGTCAACAAGCCGGTGCGGCCCTGGCTCGGGCTCTACTCCACCGAGGTCGAGGACAAGGTGGTCGTCGTCGGCATCGCGTCCAAGGGGCCGGCGGCGCGCGCCGAGCTCAAGACCGGCGACGTGGTGCTGGCGGTCAAGGGCGAGAAGGTCACGACGCTGGCCTCCTTCTATCGCAAGGTCTGGGCGCTCGGCACTGCCGGCGTCGAGGTGCCGC
>JACQDO010000268.1 GCA_016201085.1 Hyphomicrobiales bacterium
CCTGCACCGATTGCCGCCGCTTCTGGGCGCAATACCGCGCCGGCAAGATCGACGAGGCGGAGATCAACGAGATCGAAGGCAATCTCGCCACCACCGCCGGCTCTTGCGCGGTGATGGGCACCGCCTCGACCATGGCCTGCCTGGTGGAAGCGCTCGGCATGATCCTGCCCGGCACCGCCGCCATCCCCGCCGTGCATGCCGACCGCCTGCGCGCGGCGGAAGCCACCGGCGCGCTCGCCGTCAAGCTGATCGGCTCGCAGCTGACGCCCGACAAGATCGTCAATCAGAAATCCATCGAGAATGCGTTTCGCGTGCTGCTCGCCATCGGCGGTTCGACCAATGCCGTGATCCATCTGGCGGCCATCGCCGGCCGCGCCGGTTTCCCGGTATCGCTCGCGCGCCTTAACGAATTGTCCGACAGCACGCCGGTGCTGGTGAACCTGAAGCCGGTCGGCAACGGCTACATGGAAGACCTGTTCGCCGCCGGCGGCATGGGCGCGCTGATGCGCGAGATCAAGGACCTGCTGCATCTCGACGCCATGACGGTGACCGGTGAAACGCTGGGCGAGCGGCTCGCCGCCGATGCCGGCGGCTTTGTCGACCGCAACTTCATCGCCGAACGCAACAAGCCGCTGGAGCCGCAAGGCGGGCTGGTGGCGTTGTTCGGCAATCTGGCGCCGCAGGGCGCCATCCTCAAGCGCTCGGCCGCAGACAGCCAGCTGTTCGAGCGCGAGGGCAGGGCGGTGGTGTTCACCTCGCTCGAAGACTTGGCCGCGCGCATTGACGATCCTAAGCTCGATGTCAAAGCCGACGATTTTCTGGTGCTGCAGAATGCCGGCCCGCATTCGGCCTCGGCCATGCCGGAGGCCGGCTATCTGCCGATCCCCAAGAAGCTCGCGAGCCAGGGCGTCAAGGACATGGTGCGTATCTCCGACGCGCGCATGAGCGGCACCGCCTTCGGCACCGTCGTGCTGCACGTGACGCCGGACAGCGCGTCCGGCGGTCCGCTCGGCCTGGTGAAGAACGGCGATCGCATCAAATTGTCGGTGAAGCAGCGCCGCATCGATCTCATACTCGACGAGGCCGAACTTAAGCGCCGGCGCGCCGCCGCCAAACCGGCGGCCGCGCCGCCGGCGCGCGGCTATGCCAGGCTCTACGCGCAGGAAATCCTCGGCGCCGACCAGGGCTGCGACTTCGCCTTCCTCAAGCCGCCTGGCGCATGATCCCGAAAAGTGGGAACCGGTTTTCGGTAAGATCATGCTCAAAGTGAAATACGCTGGCCTCACGCGGAAAGACCGCCCCCAACTGGGGCGGCCCTCCGCACTTTCCTTACGAGAAGCGAACGGTCGAACTACTTGCTGACCTTCGCGCCCGCGTCGATGTCGGTCTTGGCGCCGGCCTTGCCGGCGTCGATGCTGGCACCGCCCTTGACGTCCGCGCCGGTGGTCTCGTGGCCGGGCGCATAGCCTGACGCGCCGGTCGTACCCTTCACCGAGCCCTTTTCCTGCATCAAATGCCCAGGGGCATAGCCGGACGCGCCCGGCGAACCCTTGACCGATCCTTTGTCCTGCATCTGGTCACCGGGAGTTTTCTCCCGCGTCGTGCTCTGGGCGTTGGCGGCCGCGGAAGCCGTCACCAGCAAGGCGGCCGCGGCGGCAAGCTATAAGAATTTTTTCGACATGCTTTCGCTCCTTTGATTAGTCACAGACCTGACGCGAACGATAGATGACGCGCCCGCTCGGCGTTTCGATGCGTTCGCGGATCACGCGGCAATCGCTGGCGTAAGTGCCGCGGTAATGGCGGTGCCGCCAACCCCAATCATTGTAGTGCGGGTCGCCGATACCTACGCCGACGCCGCCGGGGCCCGCGCCGAAATACACTTGCGCGCTGGCAGGGGCGGCAACCGCAAGCGTCAACAGCGCCGCGCCGGTGAGAGTCATCAACAGTCGAGATTGTTTCATGACATCCTCCTCTCCTTGTCACGGTCAATGCTGTCACTTGCCGTGGCGTTTCATTTAAATTTTGGAAATGTCTGGAACCGATGCGCTGCGTTCAAAATGGAACTTTTCCACCGGTTCCGCATTGTTGCCATGCACGTCTTATTGCATCACGTCGTTGTTGAATGGAGGAACGCCATGAAGAAAATATTCTCGGCAATCGCGATTACAGCCGCTATCGCTGTGGCGCCAACCATGGCCGCAGCGCAGGAACGACTTGGCGATGGCGCCATGGGCGCCGCGGCCGGCGCGGTCGTCTTCGGTCCGGTCGGCGCGATCGCCGGCGGTCTGGTCGGCTATACCGCCGGCCCGGACATCGCGCGCAGCTGGGGCCTGAAGCGTCACCGGCATCATCATCGCCACTACGCTTCGCAGGATCGCACGCGCTGAGGCGCGCGTGAATCCGGTCACGCTCCAATGGGAGCGCGACATGCGATGATGCGCTGGGGAATGGTGCTGCCGCACAGGATTGAACTGTGGACCTCCCCCTTACCAAGGGGGTGCTCTACCACTGAGCTACGGCAGCGGAAAAATGCGCGCCGGCATGGTGGCCCGGCGCGAACGCGGCGGAAACTGCCATAAGCGCCCCCATCGGCGCAAGGCAAAGGGTCAACTTGC
>JACQDO010000269.1 GCA_016201085.1 Hyphomicrobiales bacterium
AGCACGGCCCCCCTTTTTCCAGCCGGCGGTCGCCAAACCGCCCCAGCCCATATTCAATCCCAGCCATCGGCCACTCCCGCGAATCAGTTGACTCACGGAATCAGCCGCGCAATCGCTCGGCAAGATGTGTGAACATGACAGACGCGATTCGAGGAGAAGGAGCGCCAGTATCACTTCGCCAGATAGCTGCGATGCACCCAGGGGGCTGCGGCCGGCGCGGTTTCAAACATCACGGCCTGCGCGGTTTCGCGTGTCACGCGCCGCGATCCGAAATTGAGCGGCTTTTCGCTCGCCTTTCCGGCTTCGGCGCCGGCGAGAAACGCCTGCACGGCATCGAGCGTCGGCGCCGCGTCCTTGGTCTCCTGCTTTTGTCCGAGCGCTTCGGTGGCGCCGGCGTCCAGCATCTTTGGCCACATTTTGCGGAACAGCCCGTTCGATGCGTACATTTCGGCGCTGTTGATCTTGCCGTTGACGACGAAGACATAGCCGACAATGTCATCGTCTTTTTCGCCGGCCGATTTGAGCGCGGCGATATAAGCGTTTCTCGTCTCGGCCAGTTTCTTGTTTTCCAGCGCCAGTTGCAGGCTGGTCGCCGAAGCCGGCGCGGCGACATTGGCCCCAGTGGCCACGCTGAGCTTTTGCTGCACGCGCTTGACGCCGTCCCAAACCTTCTGCTGGCGGTCGTTGGTGTCCATAGAGCCGGAACCGGACGTCGCGGGTGCCGGCGCCTGCATCGCCAGCAGCATCTCGCGCGACGACACCGTCACGGCCGACGACGAGAACGTGCGCACGTCCTCGCCGGCGCGCGCCGACCAGCGGCCATTCTCGACGCAGAACGAGGCGATGGGGATGCGGCCGGATTTCGGCGGCAGCAACAGGCTGACGGTGAGCGTGCGATCCTGCTGGCCGCCCTTCACGATATCGCCGGCCTGGATGAAGACTTCCTGGTCGCCGAGGTTTTCGATCTCCAGCGAATTGACATTGCCGGTTTCTCGCACTTGCACGACTTTCTTGGCCATGGCTTCGGCCAAGGTGAGCGGCACCGGGCCGGATTTCGAGGCGCCGTGGACGAAATAAATCGCGAGATTGTCGTGGCTCGCCGGACCGGTGAGCCGAACCGGTTCGTTATTTTGCGCGGCGCCGGCGGCGCCGGAGAATAGCAACGAGACTGCGACGCAAGCCGCAGCAAGCGCGGATAACCGCATGAACCCCTCCGAATGAATCGTGGACGGAACGGCGTCATGCTCACAGCGAGTCGTGGCTGCCGAAGGGAAGGGGCGCGGCCGAAATTGGGCGCCGCTGTGGCAAATTCAAATCGCGGTTAGACGTTGCGCCGCAACAAAACGCGGCGCGTGTTCATGCCGCGCCGACCAACGACGCCGCCTTGGCGGCGTCGAAGGAGCGGGAATCGACCTTAAGATACGCGACGTTTTCCTCGGCGATCACCACGGCTTCCGCCACGCCCGGCACCTGGCGCAGCCTGGCGGCGAGGCTCTTGGCGTCGATGCCTTCCGCGACATGCATCAGCCGGGTCGACAGATAGCTCGGCTGCTTCATGGTCGCCGCCGCGATCAGCCAGAGCAGCGCGATTACCGACGTCATCACGAAGACCGCGGCGACGCCGCCGGCCTGGTGCGCCCAGCCGCCGATCACGCCGCCGACGAAAATGCCGAGAAACTGCAAGCTCGAATAGACGCCGATGGCCGTGCCCTTAGCCTCGGGCGGCGCCGCCTTGGTGATGAGCGAGGGCAGGCTCGCCTCCATCACATTGAAGGCCGAGAAGAACACCGTGAGCGCCGTGAGCAAGGCATAAAGATTGCCGACGCAGAAGGTGAACATCACCTGGCTGATCACCAACGCGGCCACCGCAGCCACGAACACGCCCTTCATGCGGCGATGCTTCTCGGCCACGATGAGGGCCGGCACCATCACGGCAACCGAGACCAGCAGCACCGGCAGATAGATCATCCACTGATCGTGGGTCGATACGGTCGCCGTGTCGTGCAGCAGGCCGGGTACCACCAGGAAGCTGGCGGTCAGCATCGCATGCAAGGCGAAGACGCCGAAATCGAGCCGCAGCAGTTCGCCGTTGCGCAAAACCGACCCGATCATGCCCGGAACGGTTTCGGCATCGCGATGGATGCTGATGCGGCGCGGGTTCGGCACCACGAATTCGGTGATGGCGATGCCGACCAGCGCCAGCCCCACCATCAGCCAGAAGATGCCGCTAACGCCGATGAAGTTGGCCAGGATCGGGCCGGCCACCACCGCGATCATGAACGACGTGCCGATGGTGATGCCGACCATGGCCATTGCCTTGGTGCGGCTTTCCTCGCGCGTCAGATCGGCGACCAGCGCCAGGATCACGGAGCCGATGGCGCCGGCGCCCTGCAACACGCGTCCGACGATCACGCCGCCGATGGAGGTGGAGAGCGCGGCCACCAGGCTGCCGATGCCGAAGATCACCAGCCCGAGCACGATCATGCGCTTGCGGCCGAAGCGGTCGGACAGCAGGCCGAAGGGTATCTGCAGCAGCCC
>JACQDO010000229.1 GCA_016201085.1 Hyphomicrobiales bacterium
CTGATCTGGTGCATGGGCGCTACCCAGCACACGGTCGGCACCGCCAATGTGCGCGCCTTCTGCATCCTGTGCCTGGCCACCGGCAATGTCGGCGCGCCCGGCACCGGCGCCAACATCTTCCGCGGCCACACCAACGTGCAGGGCGCCACCGACCTCGGCGTCGACGTGGTCACGCTGCCGCTCTACTACGGCCTGATCGAGCCGGCCTGGCGGCATTGGGGCCGCGTCTGGGAGGTGGAGTTCGACTGGCTGAAAGCGCGCTTCGACACGCCGGCGATGATGAACACGCCCGGCATCCCGTCGACGCGCTGGCATGACGCCACGCTGCTGGCCAAGGAGGATGTGGCGCAGAAGGACAATCTCAAGGCCATGATCGTCTTTGGCCACGGCGGCAACACCGTGACCCGCATGCCGAAAGCGGCGGCCGCCATCGAGAAGCTCGATCTTCTGGTCGTGGCCGATCCGCATCCGACCACCTGGGCGGCGCTGTCCGAACGCAAGAACGGCACCTATCTGTTGCCGGTGGCGACCAGCTACGAGACCAATGGTTCGCGCACGTCTTCCAACCGCGCGATCCAGTGGGGCGAGCAGATCGTCAAGCCGATCTTCGAGTCGAAAGACGATCTGGAGATCATGTACCTGCTGGCCAAGAAGCTCGGCTTCGAAGACAAGATGTTCAAGAACATCAAGGTCAACGGCAATCTGCCGGAGGCCGAGGACGTGCTGCGCGAGATCAACCGTGGCGGCTGGTCGACCGGCTACTGCGGCCAGTCGCCGGAGCGCCTGAAGTCGCACATGGCGCATCAGGCCGACTTCGACATGAAGACGCAGAAGGCCACCACCGGCCCCAACCAGGGCGACTATTACGGTCTGCCCTGGCCGTGCTGGGGTAAGCCGGAATTCAAGCATCCCGGCACGCCGCTGCTCTACAACACCAACCTGTCGGTCAAGGAGGGCGGCGGCACCTTCCGCGCGCGCTTCGGTCTCGAACGCGAGGAAACGCTGGCCGACGGCAGCAAGCGCAAGGTCAGCCTGCTCGGCAACGGTTATTACTCAAAGGATAGCGAGATCAAGGACGGCTATCCGGAGTTCACCTACGGCGTGCTCAAGAAGCTCGGCTGGGACAAGGACCTGACCGAGGCCGAACTGGCGGTGATCAACAAGATCAATCCGACCACGCCGGAAGCGGTGGGCTGGGCGATCGATCTGTCCGGCGGCATCCAGCGCGTCGCCATCGAGCACGGCTGCATCCCGTACGGCAACGGCAAGGCGCGCGCCAATGCGTTCGGCTTGCCCGATCCGATCCCGGTACATCGCGAGCCGATCTACACCTCGCGGCCGGAATTGGTCGCGAAATATCCGACGCTGCCCGATGCCAAGCAGTTCCGTGTGCCCAATATCGGTTTCACGGTGCAGAAGGCGGCGGTCGACAAAGGCATCGCCAAGCAGTTCCCGCTCATCCTGTCGTCCGGCCGACTGGTCGAATACGAGGGTGGCGGCGAGGAGACCCGCTCCAACAAGTGGCTGGCCGAACTGCAGCAGGAGATGTTCATCGAGATCAATCCCGCCGATGCCGCCGAGCGTGGCATCAAGGACGGCGGCTGGGTCTGGGTGTCCGGCGCCGAAATGGATGCAGGCAAAGCCTGCCGCATGAAGGCGCTGGTCACCGAACGCGTCGGCAAGGGCGCGACCTGGTGTCCGTTCCATTTCGCCGGCTGGTTTCAGGGCGTCGATCAGCGCGCGAAATATCCCAAGGGCGCCGATCCGATCGTGCTGGGCGAGAGCGTCAATACGCTCACCACCTACTGCTACGATCCGGTCACCGGCATGCAAGAACCCAAGGCCACCCTCTGTCAGATCCGGGCGGCATAAGTAGCAACGACCATGGCACGTATGAAATTCCTCTGCGACGCCGACCGTTGCATCGAGTGCAACGCCTGCGTCACCGCCTGCAAGAACGAACACGAGGTGCCCTGGGGCATCAACCGCCGGCGCGTCGTCACGCTCAATGACGGCAAGCCGGGCGAACGGTCGATCTCCATGGCCTGCATGCACTGCACCGACGCGCCCTGCGCGGCGGTCTGTCCGGTGAACTGCTTCTACACCACGGCGGATGCCGTGGTGCTGCACTCCAAGGACCTGTGCATCGGCTGCGGCTACTGCTTCTACGCCTGTCCGTTCGGCGCGCCGCAGTTCCCGCAGGCAGGCGCTTTCGGCCTGCGCGGCAAGATGGACAAGTGCACGTTCTGCAACGGCGGGCCGGAAAAGGACAACTAGGTCGGCAACTTCGGTTCGCGCGGCAAGATGGACAAGTGCACATTCTGCGCCGGCGGCCCGGAAGCCGACAACAGCAAGGAAGAGTTCGAGAAATACGGCTCCAACCGGCTCGCCGAGGGCAAGCTGCCGCTCTGCGCCGAGATGTGCTCGACCAAGTCGCTGCTCGCCGGCGACGGCGACGTCATCGCCCAGATCTACAAGGAGCGGGTGGCCAAGCGCGGCTACGGCTCCGGCGCCTGGGGCTGGCAAACCGCCTATCGCGAATCGATCGCCACCTGATCAATGCCGGCGGCGTGCATGGGGCGCGCCGCCGTTTTTGCCAACAAGAAATTTGACGTCATAAGGGAAGAGGATGCCATGGCGAAGCTCTTTGCGCAGATTCGCTTCATCGCCGGCGCTCTTGCGCTTGCATTCATGCTCGCAGCCGCGACGCCCGCCGCCGCGCAGGTCAATCCGACCGCCAGCGCGGTGAAGGAGCAGCAGCTGCTCAACGCGCTGCAGGGCGGGGTCATCAGCGGCCGGGTGAGCATTCCCGACCAGAAGTCGGCCAACCTCATCCAGCCCGCCGGCCGCGAGTGGCGGCAATGGCACGAGGTGACGCTGCGCTGGATCGGCGCCATCGCGGTCATCGGCGCGCTGGTGCTGATGGTCATCACCTACATGATCCGCGGCCGCATCATGATCAAAGGCGGTCGCTCCGGGCGGGTGATCGTGCGCTTCAACGCGTTCGAGCGATTCATCCACTGGCTGACGGCAAGCTGCTTCATCGTGCTGGCGATATCGGGGCTCAACATCACCTTCGGCAAGGCGTTGCTGTTGCCGCTGCTTGGCCCCGAGGCCTTCACCACCTGGTCGGAGCTGGCGAAATACGCGCACAACTATCTCAGCTTCCCGTTCACCATCGGCGTGGTGCTGATCTTCCTGACCTGGATCGGCGGCAATATTCCGAATGCGAACGACGTCGCATGGTTCAAGAGCGGCGGCGGCATTTTCGGCGAGCATGAGGCGCCGGCCGGCCACTTCAACGGCGGCCAGAAGATGATCTATTGGATCGTCGTGATCGGCGGCGGCGCCTCGGCGGTGACCGGCTATCTGCTGCTGTTCCCGTTCTACGCCACCGATATCGGCGGTATGCAGCTGTCCGAGGTGATCCACGCCATCGTCGCCATGCTGTTCATCGTCGCCATGCTGGGCCACATCTACCTCGGCACGGTCGGCGAGGAGGGCGCCTTCGAGGCCATGAGCAGCGGCACGGTCGACGTGAACTGGGCCAAGCAGCATCATCCGTTGTGGCTGCAAGACCAGATGTCCAGCAGCAAGGACGCGGGCAGGGCGCGTCCGATGGCGACGCCCGCAGAATAAAGCCGTATTTCACCATCGAACTGAGAACGCCCGGCCTCCCCGCCGGGCGTTTTGTTTTTCTCCTTCACCCTTCCCCTCCAGGGGCTTTGCCCAACAACCCCGTTCTGCACAACAAGTCCGAAGACTGCACAAAAACTCGGGAAGTTGTTCCGACAGATAAGCTTTATTCTACTGGTGAGCTTATTCGGTTTAATCAGTGTTTTCGCGCAGGCTCAGGAAGGAGAAAAGGGAGCGTTCTAAGTCGTTTGGTATGATGGCTACGCACCAATCAGCGTAATGAAGGAGCGTGTCCGGGAAAATATCTCGGTATTGGATATGGCCGCGCATAAATATGTATTTGGTTCCCACTTGGGCTTTGACAGCATCTTCGATAGCGAGAGTTTGGGCCGCCTGCAAAAAGGTGGCTCCGTATTGAAAAGTCCCTGCGGGAGGCAATGGATTTGGTTCAGGGATTGGAAGGCAGTCGGTGGCCTGTACATTTGTCTGGCCCGGACGAACATCAAAGGCCTTTATATCGAACCAGCCTCGATAATCTTTTGCATCGGTTCCTCCGGCATTTGTCCAGGCAGGACTTATTATCCACCCTGTTATTTTTTCACCAGCGACGATCAACTTTCCTCCCTCGCCAATAGCGCGCACATTTGGTTGTTCACGTCTAATGTTGGCACGCAACTGAGCAACAGTCATGAGCCGCTGATTCTTCATTTCGGCCAATTGCCCACGCATAGCGGTCAATTGTTGGTTGAAAATCTCAGCATGATGGATGGTTACGCCGACCGTCGCAATCGTAGCGAGAGCAATAATGATCGTCGCAGCGGTCGTGGCAATCGCATTCCACATTGGCCAACGTTCTTGACGCTTATTATTGGGGCTTGCGGCATTAGTACCGCAATCTGGCTGAGTATTTTTTGAGTCTGGAATGGGACAGGAAGCAGAACTCGGCGACTGATCGTCGTGGCTTGTCTTGGTGGGGGCGGAATTTATTTGTTCGCTCACGGCGTCAACTCTTTTTTGAGTGAGTACCTATCGTCCCTTAATCACGATACGGTTTTTTGGGCAGAAAGTTCAACCGCCCAAAAATCCTCGATAAACTAGGGGTTATTATGCAAAGCCCCCTCCAGGGGAGGGTAAAAGGGTGGCACGCAAAGCGTTTTGCTATAAGAAAAGCCATGCGCATCATCGGTCTCGCCGGCTGGAGCGGTTCCGGCAAAACGACGCTGATCACCAAACTGATCCCGTGCCTGCTGGCGCGGGGGGTCAGGGTGTCGACGCTCAAGCACGCCCACCACGGGTTCGATCTGGACAAGCCGGGCAAGGATTCCTTCATGCACCGCGCCGCCGGCGCCACCGAGGTGATCATCTCGTCGGCCAAGCGCTGGGCCATCCTGCATGAACTGCGCGAGCAGGAGCCGGAATGGGACCTGGCCGGGCTGGTCGGCAAGATGTCGCCGGTCGACCTGGTGCTGGTCGAAGGCTTCAAGCGCGACGCCTTTCCCAAGCTGGAGATCCACCGCATCGCCAACGGCAAGCCGCTGCTCTACCCGCAGGACCCGCATATCGTCGCGGTCGCCAGCGATAGCGCGCTGCCGGACGTAGCCCTGCCGGTGCTCGATCTCAACGCCATCGATCCGATCGCCGATCTGCTGCTGGCGCGCGCGGTGGCGGTCGCTGAGGTCAGTCGGGGTAGTTGACGATGGCGCAACTGACCGACGACTGTTTCGCCTTTTCCGGCCCGCTGCTTTCGCTGGAAGCCATGGAGCGGCTGATCGGCGAACGCATCGTGCCGGTGGGCGAGAGCGAGCGTGTGCCGCTGCGCGACGCGCGCTCGCGCGTCACCGCCGCCGCCGTGGCCGCGCCGGTCGACCTGCCGCCGTTCGATAATTCCGCGGTCGACGGTTACGCCGTGCGTCATGCCGATCTCGACCCCACCGGCGAAACCACGCTCACGGTTGCCGGCCGCATCACCGCCGGCGCGCGGCCGGATTTGAGCCTCAAGCCCGGCCAGGCTATCCGCATCTTCACCAGGCCATCCGGATTTTTACCGGCGCGCCGATGCCGGCCGGCGCCGACACCGTGTTCATGCAGGAGGACGTGAAGGCCGAAGGCGACCGCGTCACCGTACCGGCCGGCCTCAAGCTCGGCGCCAACCGCCGGCTGGCCGGCGAGGACGTGCCGGCGGGCCGCGTCGTGCTGCCGGCCGGCACCATGCTGGAGGCGCAGCACATCGCGCTGGCGGCGGCACTCGGCTTGACCGAACTGAGCGTTCGCCGGCGGCTGAAGGTCGCGATCTTCTCCACCGGCGACGAGGTGGTGGAGCCGGGCAGTCCGCGCGGCGCCGCCGCCATTTACGATGCCAACCGCTATCTGCTGCGCGCGCTGCTGGAACGGCTCGGCGCGGTGGTGACCGATCTCGGCATTCTGGCCGACGAGCCGGCCGAACTCGCGCGCGCGCTGGCCAAGGCCGCGGCCTGGCACGATCTGGTCATCACCTCGGGCGGCGTGTCGACCGGCGAAGCCGACCACGTGCGCAGCGCGGTCGAGCGCATCGGCAGCCTGGTGTTCTGGCGCGTCGCCATCAAGCCGGGGCGGCCGGTGGCCATGGGCGTGATCCGCGCGGCGCCGCGCAAGGATTACGCGGCCCACAGCGGCGCGGCCTTTGTCGGGCTGCCGGGCAATCCGGTCGCCGTGTTCGTGACCTTCGTCCGGATCGTGAAGCCGCTGCTGCTGCGGCTGTCCGGCGCGCTGCCGCAAGTTCTCGTCCCGATCCCGGTGCGCGCGGCCTTCGCCTACAAGAAAAAGAAGGATCGTCGTGAATATGTGCGGGTGGCGCTGCGGCGTACCCCCGACGGCGAGATCGAGGCGGTCAAGCACCCGCAGGATGGCGCCGGTATCCTCACCTCGCTGACGGAGACCGACGGGCTCTTGGAGTTTCCCGAGGACGTGACCTCGATCGCGCCGGGCGACCGCGTCGGGTTTTTGTCGTACGCTGCGTTGATTGGCTAGGCGCCGAGCCGCACCGCCTCGGTGGTGAAGGCCTTGTCGACTGGCT
>JACQDO010000254.1 GCA_016201085.1 Hyphomicrobiales bacterium
TCCTTTCGGGGTCAGACTGAACGTCTTGTAGACGGTGGCGATCTGCATCACCTGGCTGAACGGCACTTCCAACGCCTCGGCGATCCTGCTCAGCACGTTTCTGGGAAGCCAGTGATTCTCATGCTGGATTTCCATCAGCACGTGGATCAGGGAGCCGGGCTTGCCCCGGTGTTTGTCGATGATCTGATCGATTTTGTCGTCGCGCATGACCGTCGTATCATCCTTCTTGTCTCGTGCCGCGCTCGCCTCTGCTGCTCGAACCGATGCGCTCAGGCGGCCGCGACCAGCGTCTGGCTTTCATCGAACCAGATAAGTCCCTGCTGGGCCAAATCATGCAGGTGTCTGGCGACTTCTGACGGATCGAGGCCCAGGCTCTCGGATATCTCTCCGGCAGACACCGGCTTCACTCGCAGAAAACCCATGATCCGGCTCATGATCAACTTGTCCAGAATAAGCTCGTTGAACAGCTCGTTGAACTCGTCGCTGCCGAAGAATTTGCGGTATCCCTCGTCCGTCCAGACCGGTACGCGCAGCCGCTCCCTCTCCACCAGCTTGATGTAGGGAACGAGCTGTATGGTGGCATCGAGTCGAGACTGCAATTCAGCGATGTCGATTCCTTCGGAACTCCCGAACGGCCCCAGGTTCTTCACCTTCATGGAGAAGTCATTCATGACTTCGGCAAAACGGATGCCCTCGCCGGCAGAGACCCATTCCAGCCTCAGCCTTTCGGGATTCACGCCCACGTGCTCCAGGATTTTCTTGGCGATCAGGGTATTGCCCAGCGCATCGTAATTTCCCTCGGGGTTGTAGTGGCAGTCGTTCAGATGACACCCACCGATGAACACCCCGTCGGCGCCCTTGGCGAACGCACGGAAGATGAATTCCAGATCGACCCTGCCGGAGCACATCAGCCTGATCACGCGCAGATACGGCGGGTACTGAAATCGGGAGACGCCGCACAGGTCGGCCCCTCCGTAGCAGCACCAGTTGCACAGGAATCCGAGGATGGTCGGCTTGAATTCGGTCCCGATAGCCATGCTCAATTCACTTCTTCGGTTTGATAATGGAGCTGCGTCAAATCCAGCATGATTGTCAGCCTGCGAGCGCCGCGTCGATCTGACGGAACACCTGGTCGTTGGTGTAATGCTTGAGGAATACCGCGCCGGACGGACACTTCGCGTTGCACAGGCCGTCGCCCTTGCAGAGAACGGGATTGATCCTGGCCTTCTTGCCACGCGGCGTATCGTGGAAGTCGATCGCCCCATAGGTACAGGCCGTCATGCAGGCGCCGCACGAGACGCAGGCACGCTCGTTGATCTCGCACACCGAGCCGGAGGCAACGACAGTGTCATGCGACAGAAGCGTGAGCGCCCGGCCGGCCGCGCCATAGGCCTGGCTAATTGTTTCCGACAGATGCTTAGGATACTGAGCCGTCCCGCACAGATAGACGCCTTCGGCGGCAAAATCGACCGGCCTCAGTTTCACATGAGCTTCCTGGAAGAACCCGTCCGGGCTCAGCGGCACCTTGAACAACCGGGCCGTTTCCTCGCTGCCGGCGGAGGGAATGACGGCTGCGGCCAGAGCGACTGAATCGGCGTCGAGCGCAAGTTTCTTGCCCAGCACCGGATCGCTCACCGTCACCCGCAGGAAACTCCGGCCGTCCTCCTCGACGGCTTCCACCTGGGGCTTGTCGTGCGGCTCATAGCGGATGAACTTCACGTCCTTGTTCGACGCTTCCCGGTAGTAGTCCTCACTGAACCCATACGTCCGCATATCGCGGAAGAGCACGTAGATGTCCATCTGTGCGTTGACGGACTTGAGCTTCAAGGCGTTCTTCATGGCCGCGCTGCAGCAGATGCGAGAGCAGTAATTTCTGTCTTCCTGCCGGCAGCCGACGCACTGGATCATGACCAGGCTCTGCGAGTTGATCAGCCGCTCATCCCCTGCGCTGATCTGCTCCTCCAGCTCGAGCTGGGTCATGACCCGGGCATCGTCGCCGTAAAGGTATTCGCTCGGCTTGTACTCGTCGGCACCGGTCGCGATGATGGCCGCGCCGTGTTTGATATCTCGTACCCGGCCCTTGGATTTTACCGTGGTGACGAAGTTACCGACATAGCCGGTGACGTGGGTAATGGTGGCGTCTGTGATCACATGAATCAGCGGGTGCCGGTACACCGTCGTCTTGAGATCGTTGAGGTAGGCCTGCACGTCGAGGCCCTCGATTGTGTAGTGAATCCTGCGCGCCATTCCCCCCAGGTCCGACGCCTTCTCCACCAGGTACGTCTCGAATCCCTGCTCGGCCAGCGTCAACGCACTGGTCATCCCGGCCACGCCGCCCCCGACCACCAGCGCGGCCTTGTTGACCGGCAGCGAGAACTCCTCCAGGGGCTCCAGCTTGGCGGCCCGCGCCACCGACATGCGAACGATGTCCTTCGCCTTGCGCGTGGCGTCTTCCGGCTCCTTGGAATGGACCCAGGAGCAGTGCTCCCGAACATTCGCCATGTCGAAGAAGTACTGGTTGATGCCGGCCTCGCGAAGCGTGTCGCGGAACAGCGGCTCGTGCGTCCGCGGGGTGCACGCGGCGACCACGACGCGATTGAGCCCCTTGTCGCGGATCGTGTCCGAGATCGCCTGGGCGGTATTGGTCGCGCAGGCGAACAGGCTCTCCTCGGCATGAACGACATTGCCCAGCGTGCGCGAGTACTCGACCAGCGACGGCACGTCGACGATGCGGCCGATATTGGCGCCGCAGCGACACACGAAGACGCCGACCTTGGCCTCGTCCTGCGTGACGTCCTTCTCCGCCGGGTACACCCGATCCTGGGTCAGTTTCCCCCGCCGGGACTTCAGCAGTTGGGCCGAGAGTGCCCCCGCCGCGCTCGCGCTCACCACCGACTCGGGGATGTCGCGCGGACCCTGGAAGGCGCCGCTGATAAATATTCCCGGGCGCGTCGTCTCGATCGGGTTGACCGGGTTCGTCTTGCAGAACCCCTGCGGGCCGAGCTCGACGCCGAACTTTTTCGCAAACTCCTTCGCATCGGCAGGCGGGTTCAGTCCGACGGACAACACCACCAGGTCGAATTCCTCCTCCTTGACCCCGTCCGCCGTGGCGTACCTGATTGTCACGTTCTTGCTGTCCGGAATCTCCCTACCGATCGATACGTAGCTTCTGATGAACTCAACCCCGGGCAGCTTCTCTGCGCGCTGGTAGAAGCGCTCGAAGTCCTTGCCGTACGAGCGAATATCGTTGTGGAAGATCGTCGCCTGCATATCGGCGTCGTGATCCTTGGCCAGGATCACCTGCTTCTGCGTGTAGGAGCAGCAGACCGCCGAGCAATAGCTATTGCCGCCGGGGACCACCTGCCGGGAACCGACGCAGTGAATCCAGGCGACCTTGTGCGGATGCTTCTTGTCGGACGGACGCAGGATCTGGCCCTCATGCGGCCCGGTGGCGCACAGTAGCCGCTCGAAGTCGAGACTGGTGACGACGTTCTGGAACGTCCCGTAACCGTAGTCACCTCGCACTCTCGGGTCGAATGTCTCGTAGCCGGGTGACAGCACGATCGCCCCGACCTTGACCTCGATCTTCTCCGCCGTCTGGTTGAAATCGATGGCGTCGTTCTCGCAAACGTTCTCGCAGATCGCGCAGGTCTTGTCCTTCAGAAAGAGGCAGTCGTCATCGATATAGCTGACGAGGGGAACTGCCTGAGAGAAGTAGATGTGGACCGCCTTGTTCAGCGAGAGGTTCTGATTGAACGGATCCGGGATCTTGACCGGGCAGTACTCGGTGCAGGTGGTGCAGCCGGTGCATTTGTCCTCGTCGATGTATCTCGGCTTCTTGGTGAGGGTGACCTTGAAATCGCCCGCCGTCCCTTCGACGCTCGCGACCTCCGTGTAGGTCATAATCTCAATATTCGGCTGCCGGTCGCACTCGATGAACTTCGGCGATTCGATACACATCGAGCAGTCGTTGGTGGGGAAAGTCTTGTCGAGCTGGGCCATCTTCCCGCCGATGGTCGGCGTCTTCTCGACGAGGTAGACCTTGAAACCGGCGGTGGCGAGATCGAGCGCGGCCTGAATGCCGCTGATGCCGCCGCCGACAACCATCACGTCGCCGGCGTTGCCGGCCACCGGACCTTGGGAACGCTGCGCCAACTGTTTCTGTGCGTTTGCCACGGCTCGGTCCTGCGTTACCTAAATTGCTTCCCGGATGATTTCCGTGACGTCCTTGATCTCGATGACGTCACTGTCTTTCCGGTTCAACCGACTGTCCTCGAAATTGGTGATGCAATACGGACAGGATGTCGCGAGAACCTGCGCCCCGAGGTCGACCGCCTGACCTAGCCTGAGGTCGGCGAATCGTTCGCCCCTGGGCGTTTCCATCCAGATGCGCCCTCCTCCGCCGCCACAGCAGAAGCTGTTCTTGCGTGACTCGGCCATCTCACCCAATTCCAGGCCGGGTACCTTCTTCAGCGCTTCCCGCGGTTCGTCATAGACGCCGTTGTGCCGGCCGAGATAACAGGGGTCGTGGTAGGTCACCCTCTTCCCGTATTCCTTAGTGAGCTTGAGCCGGCCCTCGGCGATCAGCTGGAAGATGAACTGCGAGATGTGAACCACCTCGAAGTGCACCATGAATTCAGGATATTCGTTCTTGAAGCTGTGATAACAGTGCGGCGATGACACCAGGATCTTCTTCACCCCGTTGTCGACGAACGCCCGGATATTCTGCCGGGCCAGCTGCTTGAATACGGCCTCGTTGCCGGTCTTGCGGATGCTCTCGCCGCAGCAGCTCTCCTCGGTGCCGAGGATCCCGAAATTGACCCCGGCCTTGTCGAGGATCTCGACGGTTGCGCGCGCGATCTTTTTTCCGCGCGGGTCGTAGCTCAGATAGCATCCCGGCGAGTAGAGAATTTCCATTCCATCGGTGAACCGCTTGACGGGCAGCCCCTTCGCCCAGTCGGCGCGCTTGGCTCGGTCTTCGCTGAGCGGATTGCCCTCGGCACTGAGGCTCGCGCTCACCCGGCGAATCGGTTGCACCGCGTGCGGAAAGACCCCGTATTCGGTGGCGATCCGGCGCAATGCCACACCGGACTGGATTTGCTTCACGTCGCGCGGACAAATCTGCGGACATTTTCCGCACGTCGTGCAGCGCCAGATGTCTTCGCTTTCGATGTCGGTCAGCCCGAAAGTCGCCTCGCGGACGATCTTGCGCATGCTGAAGTTTCTGACCCGGTTCCACGGGCAGACGGTATCGCACATCCCGCACTGATAGCAGGACTTGAAGGCATCACCGCCGCTCGCCTTGATGGCGTCGATGATCTCCCTGAACGGGGCGACCGTCTCCATGCCCATGCTTCGTTCTCTCGCGATTGTGCTAACGCTTCGATGCCCTGGCGATGGTGTCCAGCACTTGCTGCAAACCAAACTTGTCGATCAGCGACTCGACCCCGATCTCGATGTCGCCGGGAGCCACCACGGCTTCGTCGACTTCCTCTTCCCGTTCCTCGTAAAGCAGCGCATCGTTGATGCACCACTCCACACACAACGGCTTCTCGCGCGCCGGTTCGTCCTCGCACATGTCGCATTTCAGCGGCAGGCCGGAATCGGGCTCCTTGAAGAGATTTCTCGACGGACACGATGCGCGGCAGAAATCGCATTCCGAGTATTCCTTGCCGTCGATGATGTACCGGTCCCGGCCGGTGCATTCCGACGCCGTGTACTCGCCGGCATAGACCGGAAGATAGATGTCGCGCAGCGGCTCACGCACGATGCGAATGCGCGAGCGCGCCGGGTTGCTGCTGCTGTAGCGCGGCTTCGCGTGAAAGGCGGAGCAAACGAGCTCACAGGCCCGGCAGCCGTTGCACTTGTCGGCAACGATCTTGATAGACTTGATGGTCTTCTTAACCTTGCCCATTGCCGATGACCCCCCTCTGCTCCAGGTCTTCGCTCACATAGTCCAGGCCCAATTCGTGCAAGGTGGCTTTGGTGGGAATTCCGTCGTTATTCCAGCCCTTCATTTCGTAATACGCATCCAGAAGTTTCGCTTCGAGTTCGGGGAAGCGCCTCTTCCAATGGTCTTCGGGCGGCTTCTCGTCGGCGCGCCTCATGCCCCGTCTCACATTGATGGCTCTCAGCAAGGTCCGGTTCCTCTTGGCTATTTGCCCGAGTTCGGATTCGTCGATGTCGATGCCGGTCGCTGCTGAGATGAAGGCGGGATAATTATGAATGTGATAGGGGGGCTTCAGCGGGAACGACGACAAGCCGGCACACATCCCGAGCGCGTCGTCGATGTAGTGCATCTTCTCCTGCCAATCGACGATGTCGCAGCTGGCCTCGACAGTCGGGTAATAGGGATTCGACTTCTCGCCGCGCGGCTCCCAGTCCAATAAGTACTGCTTGAACTTCTCGTCGGGAACATGGATCCAGTCCTTGACGAACTCCTCCCGCTCTTCTCGGGTCGGGAACGGCGACTGCGGGAACTGCCCCTCAATCTGGGTGATGTTGATCTTCTCGCCGGTCGCGTACATCAGGTAGTAGACCGGATTGAGCATCCCGAGCTTCAGCGGCAGTTGCTCATGTTTCTTGATCGTGTTGTGATCGTAGGCTTCGGCGCCGTTGCCGATCCGTTTGGCCGCCCAGTACACACCGTCCGCCAGCACATCCCCGATGCCTTCGCGCCGGACGATCCTGTCGAGCAGCCAGAAGAACCGCCCCTCGCTATCGGCCGGCATGCCGGGAAAATCCGCGTCGGTCAGGATGCCGGCTTCAAGCAGTTCGAGCGCGAATGCCATGACTTGCGGCGCGGAAAATCCATCCACGCCGTATTCGGTCGCGCGTTGCGCGATGCGGAAGCCGAAATCGAGGTCCGAATAGGCCGCCATCGTGTAGGTGAGCTCCTTCCGCCGCGTGCGGGAATTGCCCCACATGAAATTGGCGGTGTGCCATTCCTCGTCGACGAGCTTCATCTCCTGCGGGGACCCAAGCCCGGCGACAATCGGCATGACTCCCGGGACTGGCTTGGCTTCGCGATCCTTGATGTAAGCCATCACGCCGGTGCAGAGATCCATGAACTCGGCCGGTCGGGCGACATTGACATCCTTAGTGCCGCGGACGGCGATCGCCTTCAGCCCCTTGTCGCCCATGACCGCGCCGACGCCGAGACGACTGGCGCTCGACCGGCCTTGCTCGATCGAGGCGAAAAACACCCTGTTCTCGCCGGCGAGGCCGATAGCAGACACCTGGGCGTTTGGCTCCTTCAATTCCGCGCGAATGCACTCCGCGGTTTCGATGGCGCCCTTGCCGCGCAGATGAGAGGCATCGCGGATTTCGACCTTGTCGTTGTTGATCCACAGATAGACCAGGTCGGGCGACTTGCCGCGAATGATCACCTTGTCGTAGCCGGCATACTTCAATTCGGGTGCCCAGAAGCCGCCCATCATTGAATACGCCATCAACCGGGTCTGAGGAGAATACGTCGTGACGATGGTGCGATTGGCGCCGGGAGCCGCAGTCCCACAGAGAAGGCCGGTACTGAAGATCAGGAGATTATCTTCAGAAAAAGCTTCGGTGTCGGGAGGGACCCTGTCCCACAGTATCTTGGCGTTGGCACCGAGCCCCCCGAGATGAAGCTTGGTCAGCGTGGGGTCGGTTTCCACCCTGTCAATGCTTCCTCGGGAGAGATCAATCTCCAAATCGAACCCTATTTCTGCATAACGCATTTTCCTGCCCTCGGACTTTATTCTTACACTATGCGTTACCCAAATTTATGCACTAAATATCATTCGCAGATGGCTGATTTCGTGATCCAAATCAAACGCGTGAATTTATGTCCTGAGCGACTGTTATTTCGCCGCACTTCATGCGATACGCGCTGCATGCATTATATTTCATGACAGGATGGTTCTTTCAGTGATCCCAATCAAATGCGCGACGTGTTGTTCTTTCTGAAAATTCCACTTGACGCTGATTAGCGGCGATGATGCTGCCTTACGATACAAATCCGTTCCGGATAGAATTTTTTGAAAATGACAGCCGCGAAGAAAATCCATCGTTGAGCGATCACTTATTGCAGTGACGCATTACGCATTCCAGCACTGCTCCGCGCTCGGCGGAAACTTGTGCCAGGAAACACGCTGTCTCTATCTCAATCAAAGACACGATTATCAGTTTGTAGCACCGTGTTTCAAGCGCGGCGGTACGTGCTGTTATCCGTTTCCGCAAAACAAGCCCGACACGTGTTGGTCCGTGTATATGTCGGACGTTGCGCCGGCGTTGATCGCGCTCGACGCCGAGATTGAAACGGTCGGCAAGAGCGGCATACGAAGGATAGCCATCGTCGATCTGTTTATCGGCAGCGGGCTGACGCCGTTGAGTCTTAATCACGGCGAGATCATCAGTGCCGTGATTGTACCGCCGCAGCCAAACGGTGCGGGATTCGGCTATCATAAATCGGCACGGCGCGGCGGCCTCGAATTCGCCATGGCAGTCATGGCTGCCAGGTTGCGTATCTCTGCGGGAGGTAGGAGCTGACCAGGCTGGCCAAATGCGGTCCCGGCGTTGGAGGCCCTGCTTAGCGCCCGACCGGAGTTTAGCCGTGCTGCCCTGCAACAGCTCGTCAGCGGTCGGACACTGAGGCTGGCGAAGCTCGGCGCCGATCACGACCGCTACGGTCGGCTGGTCGCCTTCCGGCGTTCTGCGCACCAAGGGTGCCTTGGTCTGATATGAAACTCTCACTACGCGACGCCCCACTTCACTTCGTGTTTCTGCGGCCACTGTTTGGCGCCCGGTCGTGTAAGCAATTGCAGAATTCTGGTCAGTCGATGAGCATGGCAATGGCAGCCGCGGTCCTTGTTCCAGCGGCGGTCTACCCGAAGGTCACCGCCAGTCCGTAGCGCGGGTTGAGCACGCCGCCCTTGGCGTAAGCCATGCGGGACCTGACTGGCGCCGGGCTATAGGCGGCGTGCGCCGTTGCCAAAAGGTACACAGCCATGTATCAGTGATACATCTGAAATCCGGACCTACGGGCGATCGGTTTCAGTGATTTCAAGAGGTTACGGCTGATTTGGTAGCGGGGGAGGGATTTGAACCCCCGACCTCCGGATTATGATTCCGCTGCTCTAACCAGCTGAGCTACCCCGCCACCTTATCCCGGCGGCTTGCCGGAATGGCCGCGATATAGGAAGCGGCAGCAAAGCCTGTCAAGCAAACCGGGCAAAATACCATGCCTAGACGGTCACTTCGGCCGCAGCGAGGGATCGCCGCCCGGGGTACCGGGCGGCGGGATCACCGGCATTGGGCCGGCCGGCGGGGTCGGTGCCTGGATTTCTGAATCGATATGATCGGGCGGGCAGATGACGCCGTCGGAGCGCGCCAGCCCTGCCAACGCCGCCAAGCCGAGCAGGCGAATGTCCCGGTGCATGACGGTGCTCCCTTCGCGCGCACGAGACTTATGCTGCGCCTGTGACAACGGCCGAGCGGGAGTGCGGGTTCCTGCACACCAACGTTGTCCCGCCATCGCCCGGCCATCCAGCGTTGCGCAAATGCAGGATTTTTTGCGCTCTCCCTTACCGGACGTTGCGATCATCGCAACATTCGCGGCGGTTCCGATGCGCATAATCGCGGGGTGACGAACTATTCGCGATGGATCGACCAGGGGCTGAAAAAGCCCGGCAAGTCCGGCTCCGAACTGGGCCGACTGTTGACCCTGACACGCGACAAGATTTCCAAGATGCGCTCGGGGGCGCGGCAACCGCGCGCCGAGGAAATCCCGATCATCGAGCAGTATCTGGACGAGCCGGCGCCACACCGCAAACGCCTCGCCGACGCGCCCTCCTCCGCGCGCGGGAAATCCCGGGCGATGCGCGCGCTCGAGGAGTTCGACGCGCCGAAGGCCGGCGCCGGTTTTTCCGAAGAGGTGGTGGCGCTCAAGGCCGACGAGGACTTCGGCGGCCTCAAAGCGGGCGCCAATCAGGGCCTTTGGCGGGTGTGGTCGCGTGCGCTCGAACTCGCCGGCTATCTGCCGGGCGACGCGGTGCTGGTCGATTCCACCGTGACGCCCATCGCCGGCGATGTAGTTTGCGTGCAGATCTTCGACGACAAGACCGGCGCCTATCGCACCCGGCTGCGGCTCTACCAGCCGCCGCACGTCGTGACCTCGACCATGGACCGCAAGGTACAGGCGGAGCCAGTGGTGGTCGATAACGATCATGTATGGATATGGGGAACGGTTATACGCTCCGTGCGCAAGCGGCGCGGCTGAGCGCGGCGCATTTCAGCCGGCCTGCTTCGCTCCCAACTCCCAACAAGCGCGACCGCGGCGTTATAGCTTGACACTATTGTTGCGATTATCGCAACATGCGCCTGAGGGTTCGCTCGGATTAACACGCAGGCACCCTGACGATGTCGAAGCTGCTCGACTATGTCGACTTTCTCATCATCGCGCTGTTGATCGTGCTTTGCGTCTATGTGGGCTGGAAAGCCTTTGCGTCGATGCCGCGCGTTCACACGCAAGCCGTAGTCATCGAAATCGCCGTAGCAAGCGCAGCGCCGACCGCAATAGAGCTTTGTCCCGTCACGCCGCGTTGCGGCGCTCGTCGTCGGCCAGCCGCTCGAAGCGGATGAGCGAGAAATGGCCGAGCGGCGGCATCGGACGACGCTCGATCACGCGCACGCCGCCGTGCCGCTTGGCCCAGTCGGCCAGGCGCACGAAACGGAATTCCGGCCGCCAGCCGAGCCTGCGCGCCAGCGGCGCGAAGCCCAGCTCGAACAGCCTTCGCGGCCCGCTTTCGGCGCCGATATGATTGACCAGCACGATCTCGCCGCCCGGCTTGATGACGCGGGCGAATTCGTCGAGCGTGGCTTCCGGATTGGGCACGGCGGTGATGACGAACTGCGCCACCACCACGTCGAAGGATCGGTCGGGCAACGCCATGCGCTCGGCATCCATCACCGAGAGCGCCTCGACGTTGCTCAAGCCGAGCGCGGCCACCTTTTTCTGCGCCTTGCGCAGCATCGGCTCCGACAGATCGACGCCGACGATCCGATTGACGCGCGCATAATCCGGCAGCGAAATGCCGGTGCCGACGCCGACCTCGAGGATACGCCCGCCCTTGGGCCCGCAGGCCCGCTCGGCGCTGGCGATGGAGGCGCGCCGGCCGGCATCGAACACCGCGCCGAACACGAAGTCGTAGATCGGCGCCCATAGCGCATAGGCGCGCGCGACGCTGTGCTTGTCGATGTCCGCCATTGCCCCGATTTCCGAAATTACCCGCGCGCGCCGGCCGCGATGCGTTGATCCGTCGCTGGCGCGAGATCGGCGGCCTTGATTGCACTCTTGATGAAGCCGCCGCCGAGCACGCGCGCCTGACCCTCGCCGGCATCGTAGAACACGCAGGCCTGTCCGGGCGACACGCCATGCTCGCCGTCCACCAGCTCGACCTCGTAGCCGGCCTGTCCATGACGCAGCCAGGCCGCCTGCGGCGGCCGCGTCGAGCGCACCTTCACGAACACGTCGCGGCGGTCGTCGGCCAAAGTCTCGCCGATATCGGCGTCGCCGATCCAATTGACGTCGCGCAGCACAATGCGGCTGGTGCGCAGCGCCTCGCGCGGGCCGACCACGACCTGGCGGGCGTCGGCATCGAGCCGTACCACATAAAGCGGCGCGCCGGTGGCGATGCCCAGCCCGCGGCGCTGGCCGACGGTGTAATGGATGATGCCGGAATGCGCGCCCAGCACCTTGCCGTCGAGGTCGACGATCTCCCCCGGTTCGGCCGCGCCCGGCTTGAGCCGTTCGATGATGTCGGCGTAATGCCCGGACGGCACAAAGCAGATATCCTGGCTGTCGTGCTTGTCGGCGACCGCGAGGCCGAACTGGCGCGCCAGTTCGCGCGTCTCCGACTTGGCGCGCTCGCCGAGCGGAAAGCGCAGCATATCGAGCTGCTCGCGCGTGGTGCCGAACAGGAAATAGCTCTGGTCGCGCTCTTCCTCTCGCGCGCGGAACAGCCCGCGGCCGCCGCAGGCGAGCTGCCGCGAGGCGACATAATGACCGGTGGCGAGCACCTGGGCACCAAGCTCGCGCGCGGTGATCAGCAGGTCGTGGAACTTGATCGACATATTGCATTCGACGCAGGGCACCGGCGTTTCGCCATCGATGTAGCTTTGCGCGAAGCGGTCGATGACCGCTTCCTTGAAGCGGCTCTCGTAGTCGAGCACGTAATGCGGAATACCGATGCGTTCGGCCACGCCGCGCGCGTCGTAGATGTCCTGTCCGGCGCAGCAGGCGCCCTTGCGATGGCTGGTGGCGGCGCCGTGGTCGTAGAGCTGCAGCGTCACGCCCACCACGTCATAGCCCTCGGCCTTGAGCAGCGCGGCGGTCACCGAGGAATCGACGCCGCCGGACATGGCGACGACGACACGGGTGTCCTGCGGACGGCTGTCGACATCGAGCGAGTTACGCATGGCCCTTATTACTATAGGTGGCAGGCGATCCATAGGTGGCGATTGCGGCGGCACATTGAAAGCCGCCGCCCGGCAAAACTTGCCGCGATGCGCGCAGCCGCTGCCGGTCCAAATCCTCGCCGCAGCCCCGCCCTCGCCATTAAGCTATTGATATGATGCAATGAATTGACTGTCTGCGGACTGGCCTGGCGATTGCAGATCAAGCTGCGGATCCAGGAGTACCCGACCGTGCCGCACGTTGCGTCCGCATTGAAAAGTCATGTCGCCCATCGCCCGCCGGCCGCCCGGCCGGCGCAAGCGCCCGATCGCGCCTCGTCTACGCCGTTCGCCAACCTGCTCGACGACAACGCGCCGGCCCCCGAGCGGCCCCCGCAGCCGGCCGCCAACGATCAGGGCTCTCGTCCCGCCCGCTCTGACCAGACCGCGCAGCCGGCCAGAAGCACAGATAGCAAGGCTGCGACGGCCAAGGACGACGCCAGTGCTACCGACGCCGTCAAGACCGACAAGACCGACAAGACCGGCAAAACCGACCAGATCGCCAACGATAGCGAGACGGCGGCTGACGCCAAACCCGGCGGCGGCGAGATCGTCGCCGATGTCAAAATCGCCAAGCCGACCGAAGGCAAAGACGCCGCGCTTATCAACGATAGCAAGCCGGCCAACGCCCTGGTCGCGACCGAAGCTGCCACCGCGCCGCCGACCGAGCCCCTGCCGGCGATCAGGCCTGCCGTAGTGAGCGTCACCGTGCTTCCGTCCGCCGCCGACAATGCCGCGACGGTCACCACGCCGGTGCCGGCGCAGGCGGACGCCTTAGCCGCCCCGCAAGCCGGCATGGACCAGGCCGGCAATGGCGCGGCGCCCGCGGCCAAGACCACGGCGCAGCCGCATGGCGAGGCCAAGCCGCAAGACCTCGCAGGCGAGTTCAAACCGCAAGGCCCCGCAGGCAATGCCCCCGACAAGGACGCCATCGCGCAAGCCCGCGAAGAACTTGCCCGCGGCGAAGCTCCCCGCGGCGAACTGGCCGACACCGCCCATCGCTCAACGCCTGCGCAAGCGAATGCCGCGCTCGCCGCCGACACCATGACGGCCGCACCCAAGGCCGGCGCCGACGTGGCGCCGCCGATCGCCCACACCGCGCCGTTGCAAACGACCGCGCCCGCCGCACCGACCCCGGCCGCCAGCGCGCCGCTGCCGCAGCCGGCCGCCATCCCGTTCGCCGGCGTCGCCGTCGAAATCGCCGGCAAGGCGCTCGCCGGCAAGAATTATTTCGAGATCCGCCTCGATCCGCCCGAACTCGGCCGCATCGAGGTCCGCCTCGACGTCGACCGCGACGGCAACGTGACCTCGCGCATGATCGCCGACCGCGCCGACACGCTCGATCTGCTGCGCCGCGACGTCAGCGGACTCGAACGCGCCTTGCAGGATGCGGGCTTGAAGACCTCCGATAACGGTCTGCAATTCTCCCTGCGCGACCAGTCGGCGCAACAGCAGCAGGCCGGCCGCGCTAGCGACAGCGCGCGGTTGGTGGTGGAAGACGACATGCTGCCGATCGTCGACACGACGCCACGCAGTTACAGCCGCCTCGCCGGATTAGGCAGCGGCGTCGATATACACGTCTAGAGCACGATGAAGGAACGATCATGAGCACGATCACCGCGACCCCCATCAGCACCGCCGCTGCGAGCGCCAACGGCGTGGTTTCCGGCGCGGTCGACAAAGCCACGATCGCCAATAATTTCCAGACCTTCCTGACTTTGTTGACGACGCAGCTGAAGAACCAGAACCCGCTCGATCCGCTCGACACCAATCAGTTCACCCAGCAGCTGGTGCAGTTCGCCCAGGTCGAACAGCAGATGAAATCGAACGACCAGCTGTCGACCCTGGTGGCGTTGGATAAAACCGCGCAATCGACCGCCGCGCTTGCTTATGTCGGCGCCACCGTGGTGGTGGACGGCGCCACCGCGCCGCTCAGCAATGGCAGCGCCAACTGGAATCTCAATACCTCCAAGCCCGCGACCGCCACCGTCACCATCACGGATGCGACCGGCCAGACCGCCTATTCCGGCACCTTCTCGGTCAATCCGGGCAACCAGACCTTTGTCTGGGACGGCCGCGGCAATGACGGCAGACAGTGGCCGGAGGGCGCTTACAAGCTCACCGCCACCGGCTTCGATGCCAACAAGCAGCCGATCGCCATTTCAACCGAAGTGCAGGCCATCGTGGATTCGGTCGACCTCACGCAGACTCCGCCGCTGCTGTCGATCAACGGCCAGAACTACACCATGGACAAGATCAAGCGGATCGTGCGGCCCGGCAGCACGACGCAAGGCTGACACCGCCTCGCGCACCGAGCGTCCACCGGCGCGCCGTTCCCTCAGGTATTAATCGAAATTGCTTGACGGCGTATTCGCGGAATAATTCGCCGCGATCTTGTCGGCCAAGTCATGCCAGGCTTGCGCCATTTGAAGCAGACGCGCCTTGTCATCCAGGTTCGAGGTGTCTTGCGCGAGCCGCAAGCACTCTCCCGCATACCGCCGATAATCGTCCGCACAAACCATAATTTGCCAACCCCTTACCGGTCTTCGAGCGCAACACGTCACAGCGAGATTGGTTCCGCACTCCCGCGCCATCACATCATTGTGGCATGCGGACCGGAGTTCCCTCGCAAACGTTGACGTGCGCGAAAGGAGCGGAACCGAGGAGGCAACAATGCACGAAGCACAAACTTACAGACAATTCGCGGCCGATTGCGCCCGAATGGCGCAAAAACTGAATGCGGAGGACAAAGAGATTCTAATGAAGATCGCCGAAGCCTGGGAACTTCGCGCGCAGGAGGCTGAACGTCAGTTTGAGAACGGCAAGAAAAAATTATGATCGCTTTGTCCAACCAATCCAGACTTCGCCGAATTTTATCTAGACCGCGCTAGTGCAAGCCGGCGCGCCGCTGCGTGCGCTCGCGGCCACGCCCCACCACCTGCTCGATGGCGCGTTCCAGCGCCGATAGCTCGAACGGCTTGCGCAGGATATCGAAGCGCCCGTCGGCCGCCTGCGCGGCGTCGGAATAGCCACTGGTCAACAAAATCGGCAAATCGGGGAAGCGCTCGCGGCAGATTTCCGCTAAGCCCAGGCCGTCGAGCGAACCCGGCATCAAGATATCGGACAGCAGCAGATCGAATCCGATGCCCTGTTGCAGATGGCGCAATGCCTCGGCGGCATTCTCGGCCCGCACCACGCGATAGCCGAGCTGTTCGAGCAACGCCGAGGTCACATCGGCGACCTCGCGGCTGTCCTCCACCACCAGCACCGTGCCCTGCGCCAGGCCATTGGACGGCACCGCCGCCTCGCCGGCGCCCGCCTTCGCCTCGGCGCGGGCACGCGGCAGATAGACCGTGACCACGGTGCCGCGGTTAACCTCGCTCGATACCGTCACCGCACCGCCCGACTGGGCGGCAAAGCCGTGCACCTGCGACAGGCCGAGCCCAGTGCCCTTGCCCACCGGCTTGGTGGTGAAGAACGGCTCGAACACGCGCTGCACCGTCTCCGCCGGCATGCCGGTGCCGGTATCGATGATGGCGAGCGCGACGAAATCGCCGGCGAGCGAGCCGGCAGCGGAGCCCGGCTTGAGCACCACATTGCGCGCCGACAGCGTGATGGTGCCGCCCTCGGGCATGGCATCGCGCGCATTGACCGCGATATTGACCAGCGCCAGTTCCAGTTCGCCCTGATCGACCTCGACCGGCCAGATCTTGTCCTCGATATCCGAGACGAATTCGATATTGCCACGCAGCGAGGGCGCCAGCATGTCGCGCACCGCATCGATGCGCGTGCGCAGGTCGATCACCACCGGCGTCAATTGCTGGCGGCGCGAGAAGGTCAGCAATTGCCGGGTCAGCCTCTCGCCGCGGCTGGCGGCGGCGCGGATCGCCTCGATCGCCTGCCTGTCCTTGGCCTCGCTCAGGCGGCGCTGCAGGATCTGGGCATAGCCGGAGACGATCATCAGCAGATTGTTGAAGTCGTGCGCGATGCCGCCGGTAAGCTGGCCGAGCGCCTCCATCTTCTGCGACTGGGCGAGCTGCTCGCGGGTCTGCTCGAGCGCGACCTGCGCCTCGTGCTGGACGGTAATGTCACGTACCAGCTTGGCAAAGCCGATGAGCTCGCCGGCCTCGTCGCGCAGGGCATCGAGCACCACATTGGCAAAGAAGCGGCTGCCGTCTTTGCGCACCACCCAAATCTGCGCCTCGAATTTGCCGTCGCGCGCGGCGGCGGCGAGCACCTGCTCCGCCGTGGCGTCCACGCGCGCCTCCTCGGGCAGGAAGATACGGAAATGCCGGCCGAGGATCTCATCGGCGTTATAGCCCTTGAGGCGGGCGGCGCCGTCGTTCCAAGTGCGCACACGGCCGTCGCTATCGAGCATGTAGATCGCGTAGTCGCGCACGCCCTCCAGCAGCAGCCGATAGCTCCGCTCGGACTCGCGCAACGCGCTTTCCGCCTGCTTGCGTTCGGTGACGTCGAGGCAAACGCCGAGCATGCGGATGGCGGTACCCTGCGCGTCGCGGACCACGCGGCCGACGCTCTGCAGATGGCGGATGCCGCCGTCGGGACGCAGGATTCGCTCTTCATGAGTGAAATACTCGCCCGATTTGAGCGCTTCGCCGACGCTCGACTGCAACTTTTCGCGGTCGTCGGGATGCACGAAGCCGATGAATTCGTCGAGCGTGCCTTGGAACTGGTCCGGCCTGCGTCCGTAGATGGCGTAGAGCTGCTCCGACCAGTCGATGTGGTTCCGCGCGATGTCCCATGACCAGCTGCCGAGATTGGCCAGGCGCTGGGCTTCGTGCAGATGCGTATTGGCATCGGCCAGCGCGGCGGTGCGTTCGCGCACGCGGCTGTCGAGCTCGGCATGGATCTGCCGCAGGCTGTCCTCGGTGGCGCGGCGCACAGCCACCTCGGCGGAGAGCGCCAGGCTCGGCACCGAGACGCTGATCATGAAGGTGAGCAGCAGCAGGAAGGCTTCGTTCAGGCCGATCTCGCCGAACGGCCCGGTATGCCTGATCGTCGCCCAGACCGCGAAGCCGCCGAGGATCAGTCCGACGGTCGAGGTATCGCGCGGCCCGCGCCGCAAGGCCGCCCAGACCAGCGGCAGGATCGCCAGGAAGCCGAGCGGACTGGTGTATTCGGAGCGCGGCAGCAACGGACTGAAGCCGATCAGGCCAACGGCCACGGCGCAGCCGATGACCGCGCCGGCTTCGCGCAATTCGCGCTCGTAGAAGGCGCGCCAATCGATTTGCGCCCACAGCACGATCACCGGCGTCACCGTCAGTATGCCGGCGGCATCGCCCAGCCACCAGGTGATCCAGATCGGGGTGAAACTCGACCAGGGCGCAAGACCCGCCAGGCTGAGCGTCAGCACGCCGATTGTCGCGCTGGTGACAGTCGCCGGGCCGACGCCGACCATGACGAATTTCGCCACCTGCATCGGGGAGGCGAAAGTATTGCTGCCGCCCGACCAGCGCTGGATCAGAATGCCGCCAATGACGCTTTCCAGCGTGTTGCCGAGAGCGATGACAACGGACGTGGTCAGGGTTCCGGCGGTGCTGGCATTGGCGGCGAAGGCGCCGAGGAAGATCGCCGGCCACAGGCGCGGGCCGCCGAGCAGCACGGCGGCGAGCGCGACGCCGCTGGGCGGCCAGATTGGGCTGGCGCTCGGATTGATCGAGGCGAGCATCAAACCCAGCTTGGCCAGCACGAAATAGGCAAGCGCGACCGCCAACAGCGTGGCGGCATAGCGCGCCAGCGCTCGCCATTCCGGGATCGAATCAGTCGGGAACTTTTTCACGGGCCCACCCATGAAGCTCGCTCAGCACCATCTTACCCGAGTGCCGTGGCCTTGGTTGGTCCAAAATGGCGGCGGCGCAGGGGCCTCAAATGTAACCAAAAGGTTAGCAAAATCAGGGCAAACATTTCCCTTTCGTCGCGTCGTGCTTAGGCAAATTTTAAGTCGCGGCGCGTAGCTTCCCATCTAGTCACTGTTAGTCGAGTCCTGTTGCTTGTGAGTATTCCAATGACCGAACCCCACCGCCCGAGGGTCAAATATGTCATCGGGCCCGATGGAAGTCCGCTCACGATAGCGGATTTGCCGCCGCCGACGACCAAGCGCTGGGTCATCCGCCGCAAGGCCGAAGTGGTTGCGGCCGTGCGTGGCGGCCTGTTGTCGCTCGAGGAAGCCTGCGCCCGCTACACTTTGACGGTCGAGGAATTCCTCTCCTGGCAGTACTCCATCGACCAGCACGGCCTCGCCGGCCTGCGCACCACGCGCATCCAGCAATACCGGCAGTAGCCGACCCCCGAATTTCTTAAACGACCGCCGGCCCCGTGGCCGGCGGTTTCGTTTTCGAATCACCCGAAAGATTTTCCACCTGCGCGCGCGACGATGCGGCGCCTGGCAAATTTCCCCGTATTAACCGGACGCTAACCATAAACTGGGCAAATCTTGCCGGGTGAAGCGCGTGAATGCGCTATCCAGGTGGGACGGAAAGCCAGTGCAAGGTTTTTTCTATTTCGTGAAGTCTTTGGGTGCGGCGCGGATGGCGGCGATGGCCGCGGTGACGCTGACCCTGATCGGCTTCTTCTCATTCATCATGATCCGGATGACGACGCCGCAACTGGTGCCGTTATTCACCGATCTGTCGGTCGAGGACTCAGGCGCCATAGTCAAGGACCTGGAACGCCAGGCGATCGCCTATGAGCTCAAGAACGACGGCGCCATCGTCATGGTGCCCAAGGACAAGGTCGCGCGCTTGCGCATGAAGCTCGCCGAAAGCGGCCTGCCCAAGGGCGGCGGCGTCGGCTACGAGATTTTCGACAAGTCGGACGCGCTCGGCGCCACCAGCTTCATCCAGAACATCAATCATCTGCGGGCGCTGGAAGGCGAGCTGGCCCGCACCATCCGTGGGCTAGATCGCGTGCAAAGCGCGCGCGTGCATCTGGTGCTGCCGGAGCGTGTGTTGTTCTCGCGCGACAAGGCCGAGGCCTCCGCCTCGATCGTGCTCAAGGTGCGCGGCAGCCTGGAGGCGCAGCAGGTGCGCGCCATCCGCCATCTGGTGGCGAGCGCGGTCAACGGCATGAAACCGGAGCGCGTGTCGGTGATCGACGAGACCGGCAAGCTGCTCGCCGACGGCGCCGCGCAGGACAACGCCATGAGCAGCGCCGACGAGCGCAAAACGGCGTTCTAGAATCGCCTGCGCAACCAGGTCGAAGGCATCGTCACCTCGGTGGTCGGGCCCGGACGCGCCCGCGTGCAGCTGACCGCCGATTTCGACCTCAACCGCATCACGCAGACTTCCGACAAGTTCGATCCCGACGGCCGCGTGCTGCGCTCGAGCCAGACCCGCGAGGAGCAGTCGGCGAGCAACGAAAGCGGCGGCGGCCCCGTCACGGTCGCCAACGAACTGCCCGGCTCCAACCATCAGGCCGGAGGCAACAAAGGCGACCAGAATCGCAAGACCGAGGAAATCACCAACGACGAAATCTCGCGCATCACCGAGACCGAGGTGATCGAGGCCGGCCGGGTCAACCGCATCTCGGCGGCCGTGCTGGTGGACGGCAATTACAGCAAGAACGACAAGGGCGAAACCGGCTATGCGCCGCGCGCCAAGGAAGAGATCGACCGCATCGCGGCGCTGGTGCGCTCGGCGATCGGTTTCGACGCCAAGCGCGGCGACCAGGTCGAGGTCGTCAACCTGCGCTTCGCCGA
>JACQDO010000255.1 GCA_016201085.1 Hyphomicrobiales bacterium
GCGGCGGTCGCGGTCGGCGTCGCCGGCGTATTCATCGGGACCCTTCAGGATCCCGACAAGGCGCCGTCCGACGGCCCCAACATGATGCCGCTCAAGCAGATGGAGCCGCTGTTACGCACGCTGGTCGAGTTCGACCGGCTGGCGAAGCGCGCATAATTCGGCGCGCGCTCCGATCCATGGGACGTGTCCTCAACCTCATGGCGTTCGTCGTGTTCGCGACGACGCTGTTCATGCGCTCGGTCGATCCGGTCATTCCCCAGATCGCCGCCGGCCTCGACGTCACGCCGACCACCGCGGCCTTGCTGTCGACCGGCTTCACGCTGCCTTACGCGCTGGTGCAACCCGTGCTCGGCGCGCTCGCCGACATGTTCAGCAAGGCGCGGTTGATCGCGATCAGCATGCTGATCTGCGGCCTCGCCACGCTCGCCTGTGGGCTGGTGACGAATTTCGAGACGCTGATGGGCTTACGCGTGCTGGCCGGCATCACCGCCGGCGGCATATTCCCGATTGCCTTGGCCGTCGTCGGCGATCGCGTATCGGTGGGGGAGCGCCAGGTCGCGATCGGCAAACTGCTGTTCGCGGCGATGACCGGCAATCTCTTGGGCGCATCCGGCGCCGGCGTCATCGGCGATCTGCTCGGCTGGCGCGGTGTTTTTCTGGTGACCGCCGCCATCGAGCTGGTCGCATTGGCGGTTGCGATCCCCGGTTTCCGCGGCATGAAAGAGAGGGCCGGTCGTTTCGATCTCACCACGCTCGTTCCGAACTATCGCGCGATTTTGCGCAATCCCATGGCGAAATTCTGTTTCGGCACCGTGTTCGTCGAAGCAGTCTGCATGTACGGCGTGTTCCCTTACATGGCGGGCCTGTTGCTAACCGAAGGCGAGACGCGCGCCTCCATCGCGGGCATTGTGCTCGCGGGTTTTGGTGTTGGCGGCGTCATCTACACCTTGATGGTGGGGCGGCTGCTCTCTTTTATCGGCGAACGGCGACTGATGGCGTCCGGCGGCATGGTCATGGCGTTTTGTCTGATCGTCATCGCCTTGCGCGCGCCCTGGCCGGTGGAGTTTGCCAATTTCATTCTGCTTGGTTTCGGTTTCTACCTGCTGCACGGCTGTGTGCAGGTCTATGTCACCGAGCTGGCGCCGGCGGCGCGCGGCTCGGCGGCGGCGGCGCATTCGTGTTTCTTCTTTCTCGGCCAGGCAGTGGGGCCGGTGGTCTATGGCCTCGGCATCGGCAGCGTCGGGATTACGGCGGTGCTGCTGGCGGGCTCATTGCTGCTGGCGGCAGTGGGATGGATGTGCGCCTCGCGCTTGCGGCGAACGGCGGCGGCTTCCTCTTGAGTCCGTTGGAAAAGTTAAAATGCCGCTTCGAATGCCGGATAAGTTCGCTATGATCGCGAAAGCCTGAAACTAACTCGTCTTTGCGCGAACCACGGGGGCACGTGATGGTGATGCAGTCGCTCGAAGGATTGCCGGCATTCATCGCCTATTTTTGCCTGGCGACGGTGTTGGTGATCGCGTTTCTGCTGATCTATACGCGCATCACCCCAATGAACGAATTCGAGTTGATTCGCACCAACGTGCCCGGCGCTTCCATTTCATTGGGCTTGAGCCTGCTCGGTTTCGCTCTGCCGTTGGCGAGCGCGATCGCGCATACCGCCAACCTGATCGACTGCGCGATCTGGGGCCTGGTGGCGCTGGCGGTGCAGATCGTCACATTTTATGTCGCGCGCATTCCGGTGCCGAATCTTTCAGGCCGGATCGCGGCCGGCGACTTGGCCCCCGCCATCTGGCTCGGTCTTGTCTCGTTGACGGCCGGCGTGCTGAGCGCCGCCTCGATGACTCCATGAGCCTTCGATGAAGCGATCCTCCCAGGTCGCCTTGCTGCTGATGGGCGTGACCGGCGCCGGCACGGCGACCTATGCGGTCATGCCGACGCGCGATTGTGTCGCGCCGAATAAACCGGCGGCATTGGCGCCGGGTGCGATCAATCCGCAGACGCTCGCACCCGGGGGCACTCCCGCCGTCGCACCCGGTGTTACGCCGAACGCGCAACAGGCGGTGCCATGCCAGCCGTCGCGGCGTTCGTCCTGGTACTATCGATCCTATTGGTCCGGTCGCAACTATGGCTACAGTTCATCGCCGACGCAGCCGACGGCGCGACGCAGCCTATTTTCGCCGTCGAGTAGCCACACCTCGGTGCCGTCGGTGGGGCATCGCTCCGGCTCGGGCAGCAGTGGCTTCGGCAGCACCGGCCATTCGGTCAGCGGCCATTCGTCTGGAACCTGATGCGACGCATCGCCAGCGAGGAGCGACCCGACTGGCGCGCCCGCGCGGAAGCGATCGGTTTTGATTTTCATAGCATCGACGGCGAACGCTATTGGGACGAGCGGGCCTATTACGCCTTCACATTAGAAGAAATCGAACGCGATCTGGAAGCGCCGACCGCCGAGCTGGACGAGATGTGCCGCGCGCTGGTGGCGCGCGTGGTCGCGGACGAGAAATTGATGAAGCGGCTCGCTATTCCCGTGTCCTTCTGGAACTGGATCGCGCGTAGCTGGAAAAAATCGGAACCGAGTCTCTATGGCCGCTTCGACCTGCGTTATGACGGCAAGGGACCGGCCAAGCTGCTCGAATACAATGCAGACACGCCGACGGCGGTGCTGGAGACCGGCGTGTTTCAATGGCTGTGGCTGCAGCAGGCGATCGAACGCAAAGTGCTGCCGAAAGACGCCGACCAGTTCAATTCGCTGCACGAGCGGCTGATCCAGGGCTGGAGGGAGATCGGCCAGAACCGGCCGCTGCATCTCACCGCCATGCTGGACGCGCCCGAGGATGTCGGCACCGTCGCCTATCTCGAGGATTGCGCGCATCAGGCCGGCCTGACGACAACGGTGCTGGCGATCGAGGATATCGGCAAGAATCGCGCCGGGCAGTTCACCGACGTCGAGGGTGAACCTATCGAATTGTTATTCAAGCTTTATCCGTGGGAATGGATGATGCGCGAAGCCTACGGCGCTTCGCTACCGGGTTCGCCGACGCAATTTGTCGAGCCGCCCTGGAAGGCGGTGCTCTCCAACAAAGGCATTCTGCCGCTGCTGTGGGAGATGTTTCCGAACCATCCCAACCTGCTGCCGGCTTTTTTCGAAGACGATCCGAAAGCCGCCACGCTCGGCAACACTTTCGCGCGCAAGCCGCTCTATTCGCGCGAAGGCGCCAATATCGAACTGGTCGGCGATGGCCGTTCGCTCGACAAGGACGACGGCCCCTATGGCGCGGAAGGTTATGTGCGGCAGGCGATGGCGCCGCTGCCGCAGTTCGACGGCAATTACGCCGTGCTCGGCTCGTGGTTCGCCGCAGGCAGCCCGTGCGGACTATCGGTGCGCGAGGGCGTGAGCGCGATCACCAAGAACACCTCGCGCTTCCTGCCACATGCTATTCTGGGGTGAGTGTCAGCCCCGTCCGCGATAGGGCGCCACGCCCTGGTCGGGCACCCAGACGTCCTTCGGCAGTTTGCCGGCTTGCCAAAACACGTCGATCGGCATGCCGCCACGCGGATACCAATAGCCGCCGATGCGCAACCATTTCGGTTTGAGCAGCGCGAACAGTTTCTTGCCGATGGCCACGGTGCAGTCCTCGTGGAAGGCGCCGTGGTTGCGGAAGCTGTTGAGATAAAGCTTGAGCGACTTCGACTCGACCAGGAAGCGGCCCGGCACGTAGTCGATCACCAGATGGGCGAAATCGGGCTGGCCGGTGATCGGGCACAGGCAGGTGAATTCCGGCGCGGTGAAGCGCGCCACGTAATGGGTGTCGGCGTGCGGATTGGCGACCCGGTCCAATACCGCCTGATCGGGCGAGGCGGGAAGCGGCGCGGTGCGGCCGAGTTGCAGCGGTTTTCTCGTTGGTGTTCTTGTCATCGCGCTTTAATGCATGTTTTGGCGGCCAGATGACAAGAGGGTCCTCGATCCTGTAGAAGCCCTGACATCAATTCCGCCGGAAAGAACCCTCATGACCGCCATCATCGACATCATCGGCCGCGAAATCCTCGATTCCCGCGGCAATCCCACCATCGAAGTCGACGTCCTGCTGGAGGACGGCTCCATGGGCCGCGCCGCGGTGCCCTCGGGCGCCTCGACCGGCGCGCACGAGGCGGTCGAGCTGCGCGACGGCGACAAGAAACGCTACGGCGGCAAGGGGGTGCGCAAGGCGGTCGATGCGGTCAACGGCGAAATCTTCGACGCAATCGGCGGCATGGAGGCGCAGGCGCAGGCCCAGATCGACGAAACGCTTGTTTCGCTCGACGGTACGCCGAACAAAGCCCGGCTCGGCGCCAATGCCATTCTCGGCGTGTCGCTTGCCACTGCCAAAGCCGCGGCCATCGCCGCCGGCCTGCCGCTCTACCGCTATGTCGGCGGCGCCGCCGCCCGCCTGCTGCCGCTGCCGATGATGAACATCGTCAACGGCGGCGTGCATGCCGACAATCCGATCGACTTCCAGGAATTCATGATCATGCCGGCGGGCGCGCCGACTTTCGCCGAAGCCCTGCGCGCCGGCGCCGAAATTTTCCAGACGCTGAAGGGCCAGCTCAAGTCGGCTGGGCTGAACGCCAATGTCGGCGACGAAGGCGGCTTTGCGCCAAACCTGAAGTCGGCGGAGGCCGCGCTCGATTTCGTCGTTCAGGCGATCGAGAAGGCCGGCTACAAGCCCGGTGCCGATGTCATGCTGGCGCTCGACTGCGCCGCCACCGAATTCTTCAAGGACGGAAAATACGTCTACGAAGGCGAGGGCAAGACCCGCTCGCCGCAGCAGCAGGCCGAATACCTCGCTCAGCTTGTCGGCAAGTATCCCATCGTCTCGATCGAGGACGGCATGGCTGAGGACGATTGGCAGGGCTGGAAGATCGTCACCGATCTGATCGGCGATAAATGCCAGCTCGTCGGCGACGATCTGTTCGTCACCAACGTGACGCGGCTGTCGCGCGGCATCAAGGACGGCATCGCCAATTCGATCCTGATCAAGGTCAACCAGATAGGCACGCTGACCGAGACGCTGGCCGCCGTCGAGATGGCGCACAAGGCCGGCTACAGCGCGGTGATGTCGCACCGCTCCGGCGAGACGGAGGATTCCACCATCGCCGACCTCGCCGTCGCCACCAATTGCGGGCAGATCAAGACCGGCTCGCTGGCGCGCTCCGATCGCATCGCCAAATACAATCAGTTGCTGCGCATCGAGGAGCAACTGGGCGCGCAGGCGAAATTTGCCGGGCGGGACGCGCTGAAGGCACGCTGACGCGCTAGAGCGCGTTCCAATTCGATTGAATCGGAATCGCGCTCTAGATTCTTTATTTGATCGCATTTTCTACGGCGAACCGGTTCCCACGTTGCCGGAAAATGCTCTAAGGAGGCGCTATGGACGACAACAGCTCCGGTCACGGCGTCGCTGCGGTCATTCCGCCCGAGCTCGATCGCTGGAACTGGGGCGCCTTTCTGCTGAACTGGATTTGGGGCATCGGCAACAACACGTTCATCGCGCTGCTGATGTTCGTGCCGCTCGTGAACATTGTGATGCCGTTTGTGCTCGGCGCCAAGGGCAGTGCCTGGGCCTGGCGCAACAAGCGCTGGGAAAGCGCCGATCACTTCCGACATGTGCAACGGCTGTGGGCGATCTGGGGCTTGGTCGCCTGGATCGCTTTGATTGCCGTTGCCGTAGCGGGGTGGTTCGCCATTATGGCGCTGTTCAAGCACAGCGAACCTTATCAAATGGCGGTCGCGCGGTTGCAAGCCAACGCCGAGGCGGTCAGCGCGCTCGGCACGCCGATCACGACGGGAAATCCGTCCGGCAGCATAACAACATCCGCGGGCCGAATAAATCTTGGCGATGGCGAAAGAGTGAGGCGTGAAGACGGATTGACGCTCGTTGTGGCGCTTCAATCGAGATCAAAAGCCGAGCTGTAGTCGCGTTTGAGGCTTTGATCCTGCTCCGCCTTTTGCAGGATGCAATTGCCGATCGCCAAGAGATCGAGTTCGGTGCCCATGAAGCAGCGGAAGGCATCCTCCGGCGTGCATACGATCGGCTCGCCGCGGACATTGAAACTGGTGTTCACGAGTACCGGGCATCCGGTCAGCGCCTTGAAGCGCTTGAGCAGCCGGTGAAACAGCGGATTGGTATCGGCGTGCACGCTCTGAATGCGCGCCGAAGAGTCGACATGGGTCACGGCGGGAATTTCGGAGCGCACGACATTGAGTTTGTCGATCCCGAACAGCGCCTGCTGGTCCGGCGTCATGTCGCGCCGCCGGTTTTTTTGCACGTCCGCCACGATGAGCATGTAGGGACTGTCGCTATCGAGCTCGAACCAGTCGGCGACATCCTCTTGCGGCACCGAAGGGGCGAAGGGCCGGAAGCTCTCGCGATATTTGATCTTGAGATTCAGATTGCGCTGCATCTCGGACGAGCGCGGATCGCCCAGGATCGAGCGGGCTCCGAGCGCGCGCGGACCGAACTCCATGCGGCCCTGAAACCAGCCGACCGCTTTTTGCGCGGCCAGCGCCGAAGCCGTCGTCTCGATCATCTGATCTTCGCTGACCGACGTGAACCGAGCGCCCTCGGCGGCGAGGCGTCGCTCGATATCGGCCTGTGCGTAGCTCGGCCCCAGTAGCGAGCCGGCCATGCCGTCGCGGCCTTCGTTCTGGCGCGGCTTGCCGGCGTAGAGGTGATATGCGGCCAACGCCGCTCCGACGGCGCCGCCGGCATCGCCCGCCGCCGGTTGGATCCAGATATTGTCGAACACGCGCTCGCGCAGCGCCTTGCCGTTGGCCACGCAGTTGAGCGCGACGCCGCCCGCCAGACACAGATTCCGCATGCCGGTCTGCTTGGCAAGAGCGCGCACCAGCCGCAGCATGGCCTCGTCGAGCACGGCCTGGATCGAGGCCGCCACGTCCATATGAAATTGCGTGAGCAGCTGATCGGGGTTGCGCACCGGTTCGCCGAACAGAGCGGCAAAGCGCGCGTTGGTCATGGTGAGGCCCGTGCAATAATCGAAATATGACATGTCAAGCCGGAACGAGCCGTCCGCCTTGAGATCGATTATATTATCGAGAATGAGCTTGGCGTATTTCGGTTCGCCGTAGGGTGCGAGCCCCATGACTTTGTATTCGCCGGAATTCACCTTGAATCCCGTGTAATAAGTGAAGGCCGAATAAAGCAGGCCAAGCGAATGCGGGAAATGAATCTCCTGGAATATTTCCAGGCGATTGCCTGTTCCCGTGGCGGCCGAGGTGGTCGCCCATTCGCCGACGCCATCCATGGTCAGCACGACCGCTTCATCGTAAGGCGAGGGATAGAACGCCGAGGCCGCGTGGCTCAAATGATGCTCGCAGAACAACAGCCGGTGGTGGCCCTCGAACGTCTCGCCGAAGTGCTTGAGCTTGCGCCGCAGCAGCGATTTCTGGAACAGTTTCTCGGACAACCACAGCGGTATAGCCATGCGAAACGAACGGAAACCGCGCGGTGTCATCGCACAATAGGTCTCCAACAGCCGCTCGAATTTAAGAAACGGCTTGTCGTAGAACACCACGTAATCGAGCTCGTCGAGCTTTACGCTCGCCGCATCGAGGCAATAACCGATCGCGTTCGTCGGAAACGAAGGATCGTGCTTGATCCTGGTGAAACGCTCCTCCTGCGCGGCGGCAACAATGCAGCCGTCCTCGACCAGCGCCGCGGCGCTGTCGTGATAAAAAGCCGAAATGCCCAGCAGGCGCATCGATCGACGACTAGAATAAAGTATAGATGAAGGGCGCGACCGCCGAGCCCTTGGTCAGCACGATGAGGCCGCCCAGCAAGACCATCATGAACATGATCGGCAAGAGCCAGAATTTCTTGCGGACCCGCATGAAGCGCCAGAGCTCGGACAGAAAATCCATGCTGAGTTCTCCTTAAAACTGATCTTTCATCGTCTCGGGCGCTGGCCCGGGGGGACGCCGGAGAATCCAGTAGCTTTCCTTCTCAGGTTCGCGTTTCAGGCGCAACAAGTCCTTGCCCATCGCGCGCATCAGCAAACCGGTCGGCAGAACCGCGACATAGAACAAGATGGCCATGACGATCGGATTGACCACGGCATGCAGCAGCAGGCCGAATTTGAACCAGATAAAATTGAGCGGTTTGAGAACCGCCGGGTAGATAAACGCGGCGGCGAGAAGTAAGGCGGCGATGCCGCCCATCCAGGGCCACACCCGGCCATCGTGCCACCAGTTGACCAGCGATAGCAGGATGAGGACGGCCGCGATCACCAAGCCGAACGAGCGCTCGGAGCCCGGTGCAATGGTGTCTTGACGTGAAAAGTTTTCGTGGGTGGACTGTTGCATCCGGCGGCGGTTGGGAGACGACCTTACTCCTTCGAAAGTACCCGGCGCTCGCCCGACAGGGTTCCCTTTTCGGTTCGCGCCTTGCTCAGGAACGGCGCCAGCAACTCGCCGATTTTCTTGTGGCCGCTTGGGCGCCAGTGGCCATCGACCTTCCAGAAATCTTCCTTGACGATGACCTGACGGCCGTCGATGGCCGGAACGTCGAGCCGCTGCAAGCTCACGAGCACGCCCTTGGCGACCGCATCGCGGTCGGAGCCTGGATAGCTTAGATACTGCCCCATCTCAAGCTTGGTCGGCACCAGCAGGACGGCAAAACGGTCGGGCCCGAGCGTTTCGTCGACTTTTTTCTTGATCGCTGCCAGCAGCATCTCGTTGAGTTTAAATGCATCGGCTACCCTTTGCCGGTCGTGGAGCGACAATTTATCGATGGATGCGTAGAGCAGTGGTTCATCCATATCCAGGCCGCCCTCACCTTTCGGTTTGTGCACTAGGTTATAAAGCATTTTGACCAGACCCACGATCCGTAAACTGGATGCAGCGCCGGTCAAGTAAGTTCCTGTCTCTTTGGTTTCCGTAAGCGGGTAGCCTTTGATCTCAAACGTCTTGCCGTCGGACGATAATGCGACATACGGCTTGGGGTGGTTGTATGGGGAGTAGCTGACATTGTCGGCCAAATCGTTGCCCAAACAGAGCGCCACGACGATGTAGTCCGGCTTAAAAGCGAAGGTCTGGTCGAGTTGCAGCAGATATTGGATCGGCGAGAAACCGGCGACGCCCAGATTGAGCACATTGATCTTCGGGTCCCGAGCCTCGACGATCTCGGTGAAACGCTCGCCGTATGGGACGCCCTGTCCCCAGGTGAAGCTGTCGCCCAGCATGGCGACGCGGAATTCGTCGGCCCGCTTCGGCGCCAGCTCGACATCCCAGAAGCCGCTGGAATTGATTTTTACCGGATAGCTGTATTCCGAGCGGCTGAACTGCCCCCGCATTTCCGGCAAGTTGTTCCAGCCGAGGACCGGATCGAATCTGTAAAAAACATATTGATTGCCGATGGTGAACACATCGTCGCCCCAGATGCGCAGTGCGGCCTCGATGCCGCCAAGCGAAATCAGGCATGAGAAGACGAACAACGCAACGTTCTGTAAGGTGGATTTGTTCGTCATCGAGCCCATGAACTCAGAACATGGCGCTGAAGTAGGGAAAAATACGGGCGACGAACGAGATGGCAAAAAGGATACCCGTGACCGCCATCATCACAATGATAGGACCCATCCAGTATCGGCGATGGGCCCACAAGAAATTCCAAACGGGGGTCAGGGACAACATTTAACCGGTCATCTGCATTCTCGATGTGAACTCTTGTCTGTAGCGACGACTGCAGGCGGTATGATTCTCGAAAAGATTACCCGGCCTCGACAAAAAAAGCTTTAATCCGACCCGGACAAGCTTTACCCGCATTAAAACCCCGTTAACGCGATTGCCGCATCTTGCCTCACCATGGTCTCCCACCGGCATCGCCGCACCGTCCTGACCGTCCTCGGACTTTATATCTTCGCGGCCGCGTTCATCGGCTATTTCGGCGTCAATGCCTTTACCGGCAATCACGGCCTGCGCGCGCAAGCCGACCTCGATCAGCAGCTCGCCGCCATGCAGCAGGAACTCAAGGGCCTCAAGGCCGAACGCGCCCTCTGGGAGCGGCGGGTGGCGCTGCTGCGCTCAGACCGGCTCGATCCCGACATGCTGGACGAGCGCGCCCGCGCGCTGCTGGGCTATGTCGATCCGCACGACCTGACCCTGCTGCTTAACCCGCGCTAACGCGCGTGATCCCGAAAAGTGGGCACCGGTTTTCGGATAAGATCACGCGCAACTGTGTAAAACCCTGCACTGGCGTTATCCACCGCTCGGCCGGTAATTTTCAGCCAATTTCAGGTTGTTTTGCGCAATTCCGCGCGGCGGGCTCGCGCTTCCGCCGCCGGACGATTTAAGCTATTGGGAGACAAGGCCCACCGATCTTCTTGCCTGATTTCCAGGAGTGCCAATGGCGGTCGCCCAGAAAAATCCGAGCGCCGACGCCAAGGAAACGGCCAGCGCGCCGGTGCCCGATTTAAGCAAGGAACAGGATCTTTCCGCCTATCGCAGCATGTTGCTGATCCGCCGTTTCGAGGAGAAGGCCGGCCAGATGTACGGCATGGGGCTGATCGGCGGCTTCTGCCACCTCTATATCGGCCAGGAAGCGGTCGTGGTCGGCATGCAGATGGTGCTCAAGCCGGGCGACCAGGTCATCACCGGCTACCGCGATCACGGCCACATGCTGGCCTGTGGCATGGACGCCAAGGGCGTGATGGCGGAACTGACCGGCCGCACCCACGGCTATTCCAAGGGCAAGGGCGGCTCGATGCACATGTTCAGCGTCGAGAAGGGCTTCTTCGGCGGCCATGGCATCGTTGGGGCGCAGGCCCCGCTCGGCACGGGCTTAGCCTTGGCCAACCGCTATCGCGGCAACGACAATATCAGCCTGACCTATTTCGGCGACGGCGCCGCCAATCAGGGCCAGGTGTACGAGAGCTTCAACATGGCCTCGCTGTGGAAGCTGCCGGCGATCTACGTCATCGAGAACAACCGCTACGCCATGGGCACCGAGATCACGCGTGCCTCGGCGGAAGTGAACCTGTCGCGGCGCGGGCTGTCGTTCAATATTCCGGGCGAGCAGGTCGACGGCATGGACGTGCGCGCGGTCAAGGCCGCCGGCGAAAAAGCCGCCGCCTGGTGCCGGGCCGGCAAGGGGCCGTTCATTCTGGAAATGCTGACCTACCGCTATCGCGGCCACTCGATGTCGGACCCGGCGAAATACCGCACGCGCGAGGAAGTCGACAAGGTGCGCACCATGCACGATCCGATCGACATGGCGCGCCACCGCATCCTGGAGAAGAAATTCGCCGACGAGGCCGGCTTGAAGAAGATCGACGGCGAAGTGCGCGACCAGATCAACGACGCGGCCGAATTCGCCACCCACGATCCCGAACCGGATGTGTCTGAGCTGTATACCGACATCTATCGTTAGAGAATATTTGCCGCCATGCCGATCGAAGTGCTCATGCCCGCGCTGTCGCCCACGATGGAAAAGGGCAACCTGTCCAAGTGGCTGAAGAAGGAAGGCGACAGCGTCAAGTCGGGCGACGTCATTGCCGAGATCGAGACCGACAAGGCCACCATGGAGGTGGAGGCGACGGACGAAGGCACCATGGGAAAAATCCTAGTGCCCGCCGGCACGGTCGATGTGGCGGTGAATACGCCGATCGCGGTGATCCTGGGCGAAGGCGAAAAGGCCTCCGATATCAAGAACGCCAAGCCCGCGCCACTGGCGGCCGCAACCTTCGAGACGCTTGCTGCGGCGGTTCGGAACTCTCACCCTGAGGAGGGCGCGAAAGCGCCCATCTCGAAGGGCGAGGGCGGGCAGCCAAAGGCACCCGAAATAAAAATTGCCGCCGATACCGACGTCCCCGCCGGCACCGAGATGGTGACCATGACCATGCGCGAAGCGCTGCGCGACGCCATGGCCGAGGAGATGCGGCGCGATGCCGACGTGTTCGTGATGGGCGAGGAGGTCGCCGAATATCAGGGCGCCTACAAGGTGACGCAGGGCCTGCTGCAGGAGTTCGGCGCCAGGCGCGTGATCGACACGCCGATCACCGAGCATGGCTTTGCCGGCATGGGCATCGGCGCGGCGCTCGCCGGCTTGAAGCCCATCGTCGAGTTCATGACCTTCAACTTCGCCATGCAGGCGATGGACCAGCTCATCAATTCGGCGGCCAAGACTTTATATATGTCGGGCGGCCAGATGGGCTGCTCGATCGTGTTCCGCGGGCCGAACGGCGCCGCCGCGCGCGTCGCCGCCCAGCACAGTCAGGATTATTCGGCCTGGTACTCGCACATTCCCGGCCTCAAGGTGATCGCCCCTTCGAACGCGGCCGACGCCAAGGGCCTGCTGAAGGCGGCGATCCGCGATCCCAATCCGGTGATCTTCCTGGAAAACGAAATCCTCTACGGCCAGTCGGCGCCGGTGCCCAAGCTCGACGATTTCGTGCTGCCCATCGGCAAGGCGCGCATTGCGCGCGCCGGCTCCGACGTGACCATCGTGGCCTGGTCGATGGGCATGCGCTACGCGCTGGAAGCCGCCGAGGCTCTGGCCAAGGACGGCATCGCGGCCGAGGTGATCGACCTGCGCACGCTCAAGCCGATGGACACCGACACCATCGTTGCCTCGGTGCAGAAAACCGGTCGCGCCGTCACCGTCGAGGAAGGCTGGGCGCAGTCGGGCGTGGGCGCCGAGATCGCCGCCCGTATCATGGAGCGCGCCTTCGATTATCTCGATGCGCCGGTCGCGCGCGTGTCCGGCAAAGAAGTGCCGATGCCTTACGCGGCCAATTTGGAAAAGCTGGCGCTGCCTTCGGTCGCCGAAGTGGTCGCGGCGGCAAAAGCGGTTTGTTACAGGTAGCGTGCAATGCCCACCAACATTCTCATGCCCGCGCTGTCGCCCACCATGGAGAAGGGCAACCTTGCCAGGTGGCTCAAGAAGGAAGGCGACAAGATCAAGTCGGGCGATGTCATCGCCGAGATCGAGACCGACAAGGCCACCATGGAATATGAGGCGGTGGACGAGGGCACGCTCGCCAAGATCGTAGTGCCGGCCGGAACGCAAGACGTGGCGGTGAACGCGGTGATCGCGGTGCTGGCGGGCGAGGGCGAGGATGTGACGGCGGCGGCTTCAGCAGCAAAAGCTGCGCTTGCGAAAGCGCCGGATAAAAAAACTGAGGCAGTTACCCCCTCACCCCAACCCTCTCCCCCAAGGGGAGAGGGAGTTCGTCCGAATTCGCCGACCGCGCCTCAAACTCCGTCCACCTCTCCCCTGGGGGGAGATGTCGCCCGCCGTAGCCCGCAGGGCGAAGGCGTGGCGGGTGAGGGGGCAAGGGCTTCGAATAGAATTTTCTCCTCCCCGCTGGCACGACGCCTCGCGAAAGAAGGCAACATCGATCTCGCCCGCGTGCAGGGCTCCGGCCCGCATGGCCGTGTCATCGCGCGCGATATCGACGCGGCGAAAACGGGCGGCGCCATGCGTGCGCCTGATGCGGCGCCCGCTACCGCCGTGTCGATGGCGGCGACACCTTCCGATGCGCAGATCCGCGCGCTGTACGAGGACGGCTCCTACGACTTCGTCCCACATGACAGCATGCGTAAGATCATTGCGCAGCGCCTCACGCTGTCGAAGCAGACCATTCCGCATTTCTATCTCACGCTCGACTGCGACATCGGCAAGCTCTTGGCCGCGCGCATGGAGATCAACGCCGCCGCGCCGATGAAGGACGGCCAGCCGGCCTACAAGATTTCGGTCAACGACTTCGTCATCAAGGCGCTGGCGCTCGCTTTGCAGCGCGTGCCCGATGCCAATGTGACCTGGACCGAAGGCGGCATGCTGCACCACAAGCATTCCGACGTCGGCGTGGCGGTGGCGATCCCGGGCGGGCTGATCACGCCGGTGGTGCGGCAGGCCGAGGCGAAATCGCTGTCGACGATTTCCAACGAGATGAAGGATTATGCCGCGCGCGCCCGCACCCGCCACTTGAAGCCGCACGAATACCAGGGCGGCTCGACCGCGATCTCCAATCTCGGCATGTTCGGCATCAAGGACTTCGCCGCGGTGATCAATCCGCCGCATGCCACCATTCTGGCGGTCGGCGCCGGCGAGCAACGCGCCGTGGTGCGCAACGGCCAGCTCGCGGTCGCCAATATCATGACGGTGACGCTGTCGACCGATCATCGCGCCGTCGACGGCGCGCTCGGCGCCGAGTTCCTGTCGGCCTTCAAGGCGCTGATCGAGAATCCGGTGATGATGGTGGTGTGAAGCTTGCTGTAACGACGATGGGGCGGGTTCAATGAGCGAACGCGAGGCCAGGCTCCGCACAGTGGCTATGAGCTATTTCCCGACGTTCATCGCAACGTTGTCGCTCGTCACCGCGATCTACAATGGCTATCTCAACGGCAAATTTGTCGATCTCATCCAGCGCAACCTCGGCCGCGCCGAGTATCTGCGCACCTGCAAGGAAATCCTGGAAGCGCCCGTGCAGGTCGGATTACGGGCCAAGATTCTCAGCCGAAGCGGCGAACGGGCCCGCTCGGGCAGCACGGTCGACATGACGGCGGTGCGCAACGAGGCCGACAACGCGCTCATCAAATATATCTCGCTCGCCACCTATCTCGCCAATCTGCTGCCCGAAGCGCGCGCGCTACACGCTTTTGTCGATTGGACCGGAGAAAATCCTCAACGAAGCGCTGCAGTTGACGCCGAGCGATCTGAACAAACGCTTTGAGAAGACCGATCGAATGTTCACGGGCGTGAATGAAGATTGTGTCAGGATGGCTCAGCGCTAGCTGGAGGTTTGCATGGCTCGCATTACGCTCGATACCGACAAGGATCATCTGGTCACGCCCAAGCATTCCGATGCGCGCGGGCCGGTGGTGCGCGGTAAATCGATCGAGGTCATGCAGATGAACTGGAAGAAGGGCGACAGCGCGCGCCCGCACCAGCATCCGGAAGAGCAGGCGATCTACGTGGTGAGCGGCCGCATGCGCATGACGGTCTGACATCAGTTCGGGTTTCGAGTTGATGGCTATATCGGCTTCGCCGCTGACCAGGAGACTTCCGGAGAACCCGCCCGACGGCGGGTGCTTGCTCTTACCCTTCATCTGCTCGGCGATGCCCATCTTGTCGATTTGCTTGGCGGTATAGACGCCGCTGGCGCCGCCGGTGGCCGGATTGGTGTAGCTGACGGCCTTCGACGCCAGCAATGCTTTCTTGAACGCCTCGGGCGTGGAGATGTCCGGCTTCGGCGCGCCGGCCTTTATGCCGACCGCGAAGATCGATTTCGAGAATATGACATCGCTGCCGGGCACGATCTTGCCTTCCTTCTGCAACGTCTCGATATTGCCCTTGATCAGGATCAGCGCGTCGGCCTGTTCGCCGGCCTGCACGCGCTTCATCAGCAGCGCCGCGGTGCTCCAGGTGATGGCGACCTTGTTGCCGGTGGCCTTCTCGAATTTCGGGACGATCTCCTCCAGCACGCTCTTGACGCCGACGGTGCTGAACACCTTGATCTCGGCGGCGTTGGCCGTGTGCGCAGATAATACCGCCACGGCGAATCCGGCTGCTAGCCGGCCCATCGAAAAGAGCATGTTTGCCTCCCTGAAGCGTTATCTTTGGGCAGAATTAGATTCCGGAATTGGGCTACATTCAATGGGCATCCGGGCTGCCCGCCACGCGGCTTGATTGACCTTCTCCCATATGGGAGACGAACAGGGTAAGACCATTCGGCAAGAGAGTTGGAGAGACTACGTGGCGGACACTTCCTTCGACGTCCTGATCATCGGCTCCGGCCCCGGCGGCTATGTCACCGCCATCCGCGCGGCGCAGCTCGGCTTCAAGACGGCGGTGGTCGAACGCGACTATCTCGGCGGCATCTGCCTCAACTGGGGCTGCATCCCGACCAAGGCGCTCTTACGCTCCGCTGAGATCTACCACTACATGCAGCACGCCAAGGATTACGGGCTGAAGGCCGACAATGTCGGCTCCGACGCGGCCGCGGTGGTGAAACGCTCGCGCGATGTGTCGAAGCGGCTCAATGACGGCGTCGGCTTCCTGATGAAAAAAAACAAAGTGTCGATCATATGGGGCGCGGCCTCGATCGATGCGCCCGGCAAGGTGACGGTGAAGGCCGGCAAGAGCGAGGCGCCGAAGGGCGCGCTCGGCCCCGGCTCCTATCAGGCCAAGCATATCATCGTCGCCACCGGCGCGCGGCCGCGCGTGCTGCCAGGGCTCGAGCCCGACAAGAAACTGGTGTGGACCTATTTCGAAGCCATGGTGCCCCCTAGCATTCCGAAATCGCTGCTGGTGGTCGGCTCGGGCGCCATCGGCATCGAGTTCGCCTCGTTCTACCGCACGCTCGGCGCCGAGGTGACGGTGGTCGAAGTGCTGCCACAAATCTTGCCGGTCGAGGACGCCGAGATCGCCGCCTTCGCGTGCAAGGCCCTCGAGAAGCGTCACCGGCAATATCGAAAACCTCGGGCTAGAAAAGCTCGGCGTCAAGACCGAGCGCGGCTGCGTGGCGATCGACGGCTATGGCAAGACCAACGTGCCGGGCATCTATGCCATCGGCGACGTCGCCGGCCCGCCGATGCTGGCGCACAAGGCCGAGCACGAGGGCGTCGTCTGCATCGAGGCGATCAAGGGCCTCAATCCGCATCCGATGAACAAGCTGATGATCCCCGGCTGCACCTACTGCTTCCCGCAGATCGCCTCGGTCGGCCTCACCGAGCAGGCCGCCAAGGATAAGAAGATCGACATCCGGGTCGGGCGTTTCCCCTTTGTCGGCAACGGCAAGGCGATTGCGCTCGGCGAGGATCAGGGCCTGGTGAAGGTAATCTTCGACAAGAAGAGCGGGCAGCTCTTGGGTGCGCACATGGTCGGCGCCGAGGTTACCGAACTGATCCAGGGTTACGTGGTCGCCATGAACCTGGAGACCACGGAGGAAGAGCTGATGCACACCATCTTCCCGCATCCGACGCTGTCGGAGATGATGAAGGAAGCGGTGCTCGATGCCTATGGACGCGTTTTGAATATGTAGCGCATGATCCCGAAAAGCTTGTCCTCGGACTTGATCCGTGGATGGGAACCGGTTTTCGGAAAAGATCATGCGCAAGTAAGTAAGGGAGTTACTGCAATGGCGAAATTCGAAAACATTCTCGGCACCGTCGGCAACACGCCGGTGGTACGCATCAACAAGCTGGGGCCGAAGGGCATCAACCTCTACGTCAAGGTCGAGGCGTTCAACCCGCTCGGTTCGGTCAAGGATCGCCTGGCGCTCGGCATCATCGAGGCGGCGGAAAAATCCGGCGAACTCAAGCCCGGCCAGACCGTGGTCGAGGCGACCTCCGGCAATACCGGCATCGGCCTTGCCATGGTGTGCGCGCAGAAGGGCTATCCGCTGGTGCTGACCATGGCCGAGACGTTCTCGGTCGAGCGCCGCAAGCTGATGCGCTTCCTCGGCGCCAAGGTGGTGCTGACGCCAGCCGCCGAACGCGGCATGGGCATGGTGAACAAGGCGCAGGAGCTCGCCAAGACGCATGGCTGGTTCTTGACCCGCCAGTTCGAAAACGAGGCCAACCCCGACATGCATACGCGCACCACCGCGCGCGAGATCGTCAACGACTTCAAAGGCGAGAAGCTCGACTACTGGGTCACCGGCTTCGGCACCGGTGGCACGCTCAAGGGCGTCGCGCGTGTGCTCAAGAAGGAAATGCCCGACACCAAGATCGTGGTGTGCGAGCCGGCCGACGCGCCGATGCTCACCAGCGGCGAAAAGCAGGAGCGCAACGCCGACGGCTCCCCGGCAAAACCCAGTGCGGTGTTCAAGCCGCATCCGATGCAGGGCTGGAGCCCCGACTTCATCCCGAAGATCACCGGCGACGCCGTCGACATGAAGCTGATCGACCGCATCATCACCATCGCCGGGCCCGACGCCATGAAGAACGCCAAGGCGCTGGCGCAGCAGGAAGGCATCTTCGTCGGCATCACCGCCGGCGCGACTTTCGCCGGCGCGCTCGAAGTCGCCAAGACCGCGGCGCCCGGCTCGACCATCCTCGCCATGCTGCCCGACACCGGCGAGCGTTATCTGTCGACGCCGCTGTTCGGCGATGTCGCCGTCGACATGACGGAAGACGAAGTGAAGATTGCCAATTCGACGCCGAGCAACCGGATGCCGCCGAAGGCAGCGTGACGCGACGCTGCGCCGTCACCCTGAGGTGGCCGCCACCGATCTCGGGTTTACCCGAGATCGGCAATATTTGGTGCCCAAGTCGGCTATAGCCGACTTGGGTGGCGGCCCTCGAAGGGCGACGGCCAAGGTCTTGCAGACTTTGGCCGTTCATCCTTCGAGGCTCGCTTCGCTCGCACCTCATGATGACGGATTAAAGTCAGGGAGATTTATCATGGGCGTTATTGCCTGGATCGTGGTCGGTCTGATCGCCGGCTGGATGGCGCATGTCATCCTCGGTGGGCGCGGCGGCATTTTCGGCAATATCGCCGTCGGCCTGGTCGGCGCCATCGTCGGCGGCTTCCTGTTCGAGAAGCTCCGCCTCGAGGTCATGCCGGATTTCTGGGGCAATTTGATCACCGCCACCATCGGTGCCATCGTGTTTCTGCTGATCTGGCGCGCGATCCAGCGGGCCTGATACGTGCCGCACGCGGGCCAGTCTTGCGGCGGCGCACGTGCCGCCGTAAGTATCCCCCATGCCGGTCATCCTCGATCTCAACACCCCGCGTCCACGCCATCCGGAGAAGGCGCGCCGGCCGGATTCGCCCCTCACGCGCAAGCCCGACTGGATCCGCGTCAAGGCGCCGGTGTCGGCCGGCTACAGCGAAACGCACGCCCTCATGCGCGCCAATCGCCTGCACACCGTGTGCGAGGAGGCGAGCTGCCCGAATATCGGCGAGTGCTGGGAGAAGAAGCACGCCACTTTCATGATCATGGGCGACACCTGCACGCGCGCCTGTGCCTTCTGCAACGTCAAGACGGGTCTGCCGGGCGCGCTCGACCCCAGCGAGCCGGCGCATGTCGGCGAGGCCACCGCCAAGCTTGGCCTCGCGCATATCGTCGTCACCTCGGTCGACCGCGACGATCTCGACGATGGCGGGGC